>JACAEY010000114.1 GCA_013388605.1 Nitrospirota bacterium
TCAAAACTTTTGGCTGATACCTCTGCTTCGACTCTGGGGCTCATCGAGGTTACCCGTGATTTTGCTTCTAAAATCGGTTCTCATACCTGTCTTTCTAAGAGCATGAAGTATTATTTTGGACAGCAATGATCAGTCATTTAACTCAATAATCCTCGATTCTATATTAGGCTCAAGTGATTTAACTTCATATACCCTGACTGGCTTTTCTTTACCTTTCACAAATACTTTCTCGAGCCCTTTGACTATAACATGACCTATTATCTGACCATTTTTGGGTCTAATGAAACTTTTTATCTTTTCAAGAGTAAATTCTGTTATCAGGATATTCACATCATATTTCCTTGTGAGTGCTTCAATCCTTGCTCCGAGGTTTACATTATCCCCTATGACAGTATAGTCCATCTTCTTTCCCTCAGCCCCAATATTTCCAACAAGCACTTCACCTGTGTTTAAGCCAATGCCTGCGTCAAGAGGCGTCTTTCCTTCATTAATCCACTTTTTCTGGAGTTCTTTAAGTTTTTCAACCATATTAAGTGCACATCTCGTGGCAAGCTCAGCATGGTTTTTTTGTGGCAAAGGAGCACCCCAAAAAGCAACAATCTCATCTCCGACAAACTTGTCAAGTGTACCTTCCCATTTAAATATAATTTCTGTCATAGCAGTGAGGTATTCATTAAGTATACTTACAACTTCTTCAGGTACGTGCTTTTCAGAAAATGATGTAAAGCCCTTTATATCAGAAAAAAGGACTGTTACCTCTCTTCTGTCTCCTCCGAGTTTTGCCATATCAGGATTTTTTGTCAGCTCATTTACAATTTTTTCTGTCACATAACTTGAAAACATTGCACGAATCCGTTTTGCCTTCAACTCCTCTTCTGCATACTGGTAAACATTTATTGCTGTGCTTAAAGCAAATATATTTATCAAAGGATAAGAAAGGTTCATCCATAAACCTTTCTCTATTAGCAGATAATATCCGATAAAGCAAAGGAAGAATAATAAAGAAAATGATACTATAGCACCGCTGACAGCCTTCAGCCTTGAAAGGATGATGGAAAGGATAATGCCTGTGGACATAAGAATAATAAGATTAGTTATAAAAGGTAATTTAACAATAGTTCTGCCCTCAAGCAGTGAGGTTATGACATTAGCATGCTTTTCTACACCCGGCATATTTGCAGAAAATGGCGTGACTCTTAAATCATATATTCCTAAGGCAGTAACACCTACAAGTGCAATTTTCCCCTTTAAAAAATCAGGGTTGCCTTTATTTTCAAAAAGATCAGAAACAGAAATATAAGGAAAGGTTTCTTCTGGTCCATAATAATATATAGGAACTCTTCCATAAATGTCTGTAGGGAGTATTTTGTCCCCCAATTTAATAGATTCAGTAGCATTAAGACTTATTCCTTTATTATCTAATCCTTGATAAACCCTTGCTATCTGAAGGTCAATAGATGGGTAGATGTCTAAATCATACTCTATAATCATAGCCTCCCATCTCAGAGTGCCATCATCATCAGGAATCATATTGATATGTCCTAGCGCTTTAGCTGATGAAGATAATTCTTTTCTGCATGTTAAAAGTCCTATTGCTTTGTAGGGAGGGAAAGTATTTAATGCAGAGACATTCTTAACAACTGATATAGAAGATGGATAAAGAAAATCTTCATCTATAAGGGAAGTTTTTTCATCAAATCTAAAAACGATAGGAAGTATTATGTTTCCAGCCTTCTTTATCGCTTTTGCAAATGCTATATCATTTTTCTCTGGTTCAGCAAATAAAATATCAAAGGCAATAACCTTAGCTCCACTACTAAAAAGAATTTCTGTGAGTTCTGCCATCTTATCTCTTGACCATGGCCATCTTCCTATTTTTTTAAGGCTTTTATCATCTATAGCAATAATGGCTACATATGGAGGTGGTGTAATTTTACCTCTGATTTTGAATCTAATGTCATAAAGCTTCTGTTCAAGAACTTCTAATGGTGATATCCTTATATACATAAGGAAGGAAATTATGATAGTTATAAAAATGCCACTAAAAATACTTATGCAGATTCTTTTGGACACGCTTTTAATAGTAACATGATAAACTATCTATCAATGCTAAATACTTATTTAACCCGAATTATGCAAGGCTCACTATAAAACCTTTGTAGCCGCGGGCTTCAGCCTGCGTTTTAAATAGCATTTGTATAAATCCACGCAACCTGAAGGTTGCGGCTACACACTTGCGTAATATGGTGTAAGATAAGGAGGATTTTAAAAAACAAAAATAGTATTCAGGAGTTTTGTCCCTACTTTTATGATTTATAAACTTTTTCCCCTTTATTACTTCTTCTTTTTTGTTGTTTTCTTTTCAGTCTTCTTCATAGCACCTTTGTGCCCTGGTTTGCAAGCCATAAAATCACCTCCCCATTATAATTTCTTAAAAATTATCACATGTATATATGTTTGTCAAATAAAATTCAACTTTGGTTTTTCAAATGACTTTTCATTTATAATTGTTTATGCTCAGAAAAATAGAAGATAAGGTGATGGCTGGGGAAAGGATATCTTTTGATGAAGCAATAGAACTATTCATGACCGATGATATTTTTTCCCTTGGAGAAATAGCTTCATATGTAGCTGAAAAGAAGAATGGTAAAAAGGTATTTTTTATCAGAAACAGGCATATCAACCCAACTAACATTTGTATCAACCGCTGTAAATTCTGTGCTTTTAGCCGTTCAAAAGGTGAAGAAGGTGCATTTGAATTAACAATTGACGAAATAATAGAAAAACTTAATCCCTCTCGCAATACTAATCCCACATCACCTATTACTTCTTATCAGGAGGTTCATATAGTTGGAGGTCTCCATCCTAACTGGCCATTCGAACATTATCTTGAAATGCTCTCAAAAGTAAAGAAGAATTTCCCCAGGCTTAATATTAAGGCTTTTACTGCAGTTGAAGTAGATTATATGTCTAAGAAAAGTGGACTCTCTCTTGAAGAGACACTTCTTGCACTAAAAGAACATGGTCTTGATACAATGCCAGGAGGGGGAGCTGAGATATTTGACAGTAATATAAGAGTAAGGCTTTGTCCTGAGAAGATTTCTGGAGAAAGATGGCTTGAGGTGATGGAGACAGCACACAGATTGGGAATTAAAACAAATGCAACTATGCTTTATGGTCATATTGAAAGTTATGAACATCGTGTTGCCCATTTAATTGAATTAAGAACACTGCAAGATAGGACAGGTGGTTTTCAGTCATTTATACCCCTTTCATATCATCCAAAAGGCACAGAGATAGGTGGCTTTTATTCATCAGGTATAGATGACCTGAAGACTGTTGCAGTAAGTAGAATAGTTTTGGATAACTTTGATCATATCACTGCCTACTGGATTATGCTTGGGGAAAAGATCTCACAACTTTCTTTACTTTTCGGAGCTGATGACTTAAGCGGCACAGTGATTGAAGAAAAAATTACTCATTCTGCCGGTGCCCTTTCAGAAGAATCAATGACCCCTGAAGAACTTGAAAATCTCATAAGAATGGCAGGAAAGATTCCTGTTGAGAGAGATTGTTTCTATAAAGAAATAAGAGGCAAAGAGCAAAGAGCTAAAAGTGAAAAACGCTAACCGTATCACAAAAGATGAAGGGCTAAAATTTTTCAAGAAGACCGATCTGCTTGAACTTGGCAGAATGGCTGATAATATAAGAAAAGAATTGCACCCAGAAGGAATCGTCACATTCATCGTTGACAGAAATATCAATTATACAAACATCTGTATTAATAGGTGTCTCTTCTGTGCATTCTGGAGAGATCAAAATGACCCTGATGCATATATTATTGAGAAAGATGAACTATTCAGGAAGATTAAAGAGACAATTCAATTGGGTGGTACCCAGATACTTATACAGGGAGGACTTAATCCTGAACTCGATCTCAGTTATTATATAAACCTTTTGAAAGAAATAAAAAACAGGTTTGATATTAATATCCATGGTTTCTCTCCGCCTGAGATATGTTATATAGCAGACAGGTCTGACCTGACAACAAGGGAGGCGCTTATTATATTAAAGGAAGCAGGACTCGATTCTATTCCAGGTGGAGGTGCAGAAATTCTTTCTGACAGAGTGAAAGATGTGATAAGTCCACGAAAGATAAAATCTAATAGGTGGTTGATGGTGATGGAAGAGGCACATAAGCTCGGAATGAAGAGTACTGCTACGATGATGTTTGGTAGCGTAGAGAATGCAGAAGATATTATTGAGCATCTTGATGCTATAAGAACCCTTCAGGATAAAACAGGTGGATTTACAGCCTTTATACCGTGGAGTTTTCAACCCGGAAATACTGCATTGGCCAAGAGCTTAGAAGATAGAGCTAAGAGTAAAAACTCAGCACTGAGGATTTATCCTGCAACTGCGGTTGAGTACTTAAGAATACTTGCCTTATCAAGAATTTATCTCGATAATATTAACAATATACAGGCTTCATGGGTCACGCAGGGGCTTAAGCTTGCGCAGGTTGCTTTGAGATTCGGAGCAAATGATTTTGGCTCTACAATGATAGAAGAAAATGTTGTAGCATCTACAGGGGTAAGATACAGTGTTTCCAAAGAGAACATAATCAAAGCTATAAGAGATGCAGGATTTAAACCTGCACAGAGGAATACATACTATAAGATAATTAGGCATTTTTAAGCATTTTGTTTGCTTACTTCAAATAAAAGATGTAATTGTTCAATAATTTTTACACTAAATTTCTTATTTAACCTGTACTATTAATAAAATTCTTTTCTGATATTTCCTATCCCCTACTTTCGAATACCATATACCACCTTTTCTAAAGATAGATAAGGGATTAATAATTTTCATATCCCTTTGCACCGATGAATCGTTATTAACCCGAATAATGCAGTTCGAAAAGGCAAATCTGCAGAACTAAGCCAATCAAGGCATTTCTTGTAAGATCAGTATCAAAGGTATTATTTATGATATTTTGAGTCCACCTCCTGTCA
>JACAEY010000076.1 GCA_013388605.1 Nitrospirota bacterium
ATAGACCTGAGGGGGCATACTATCAAAGGAACTGGCACAGGGACTTACTATGGTGTCTATATGAATGCACGCTCACAAATGTAGAGATAAAAAATGGTACTATAAGATACTTTGGCTCCGATGGTATTTATGAAGAAAGTAGCAGTGGCAATTCCCATAGGATAATCAACATAAGGGTAATTGCAAACAAGAAATGGGGAATCGCCCTCTACGGTAGTAACCACCTGATTGAGGGCTGTACTGCCTCTTTTAATGAGCAGTCTGGCATCGGAGCTTCATATGGCTCTACTATAACTGGAAACACTGTATATAACAATGGGGAAGATGGCATCGCTGCTTACTTTGGCTGTACTATAACCGGAAACACTTCATATAACAATGGGAGTAATGGTATCTATATTGAAGGTTACTCTACTATTAAGAACAACACTGCTCGTAGTAACGGGGAATATGGTATTAATTGCAATGATAGTTATGGTAATTGTCTTATAGATGGAAACACAGCTACTAGTAATACCTCTGGTAATTTAGCACCACATACTACAAGCACTCTCCATGCCAATCATGCACCATAGACATTATTTCTCCTTAGATTTACTTGAATGATTAGTTCATGAGGCGGTGGCTTAGCCACCGCCTCATATCCCTAAGCATAGAGAATCTTATCGTTATCAATTTCTTTTATCTCCTGTCAGCCTATAATGTATATGAAAAGACACCTTTTATATAGCTTTTTGATTGAGCAATTCCATAAAATATTAAAAAAGTTAAGATTTCTCCAACATAATTAAACCCGAATTACGCAAGGCTTACTATTAAACTTTTGTAGCCGCAGGCTTTAGCCTGCGTTTTAAATCGCATAAAAGTGATTTAAAAGTTGTATAAATCCATGCAACCTAAAGGTTGCGGCTACACCCTTGCTTCGACTCCGGTCTCATCGAGGTTACCCGTGATTTTGCTTCTAAAATCGGTTCTCATACCTGTCTTTCTAAGAGCACGAAGTATTTTTTGGAAAGATGTGATCTATGTAGGAGAATGTATGGATTCCCGCCTCCGCGGGAATGAAGAAAGATTAGGCACATAAGAATGTCATTCCCCGACTTGTTCGGGGAATCCAAGGCGCCTCCAACTTAAATACGAAAGACACAGAACCTTAGATTGACAATTATTATATAAATCGATAGATTAAAACCATACCCCACCTTTGGCAGATTAAAATTTGCAGTTACTGAATTGTTTAATTTAGATAAAAATAAATAAAATAAATATAGGTAGGTTTAAGGTGAGATTTTCAGATAATGAGGCAAAAAGATATCATAGACAGATATTGATAGACGGCTGGGGTGAAGAAGGTCAAATTAAACTCAAAAAGTCTAAGGTTTTTATAGCAGGAGCTGGTGGTCTGGGATCACCCGTTTCAATTTATCTTGCTATTGCCGGAATCGGTAAAATAATCCTCTGCGACTTTGATACCCTTGATTTAACAAATCTTAATAGGCAGATATTGCATGATCATACAAGGTTAGGTCTTAATAAGGCTTTATCTGGTAAATTGACGATTGAAAATATGAACCCCCATGTTGAAGTGAAAACAATACAAGAAAAGATATTACCTGAGAATGTAGATAATATTATTAATGATGCAGACATTGTTGTAGATTGTATGGATAATTTTCAAACAAGATATCTTTTGAATGAGTCAGCTATTAAAAAGAGGATACCACTTGTTTATGGGAGCATTAGAGGAATGGATGGCATGCTTTCATTCATACAACATCCTGAGACGCCTTGCCTTCGCTGTATTTTTCCTGAAGCGCCACCCGCTGAGTTATTTCCTGTTGTTGGTGCAACACCCGGTATTATTGGAACATTACAGGCTCTTGAAACCATTAAATATCTTACTGGTATTGGTTTTAATATCAAGGGAAAACTACTTGTTATGGATGGTAGCAAGATGGAATTTAGAATTTTTAAAATCTATAAAGACCCTAAGTGTCCTGTATGTGGTGACAAAAGCCAATCTACTTAATAATTTATTTTTCTATTAGCTTCTCTTCTTCTTCCTGCTGGGTTTTGCATTCAATACATAAAGTAGTAACAGGTCGTGCCTCAAGTCTTCTTATATCTATCTCCATTCCACACTTTTCGCATATACCAAATACTCCGCTATCTATCCTCTCTATTGCATCATCTATTTTCTTTAGAAGTCTTCTCTCTCTTCCTCTTAATCTTAACATGAAATTTCTTTCTGTTTCGGCTGTTGCCTGATCACCGAGATCAGGGAATATGGTCTGCCCAGGAAGTTCATTAAGGGCTTCCTCAGCCTCTGCAAGGAGAGTTTCTTTTCTGGCTAATAATTTTTTCTTAATTTCCTGTATCTTTTTAGCCCTGAGAGTTTTATATACAGTTTTTCCACCTTTTTTAATTCTGGCTAAAAATTTACTGTCTGATTTTTTAATTTTAAATGATTCTCTTTTTGAAGGTTCAGATTTTGCTTTTTTTGTATTTTGTTTTTGAAGTTTTATAGTATTTTTTTTCTTTTTCATGAAAACTCCTTCAGTGAATTTAAATACATTAACAGAAATTCTTAACTATTTTCAAGAAATAAATAGAGGGTAGGCGTTATAGAAACTTGACTTTTTAATAGAAGTTAAAACTGATATAATATCTGATAAAAAATTTTATAAAGGAAAGCTAAAAGTGGTGATGAATGATATCTGGATAAAAGAAAAGGCATCTAAGGGTATGATAGAACCTTTTAGTGATAAACAGATAAGAGAAAATGTAATATCTTACGGTCTGAGTTCATATGGATATGATATGAGAATTGCGGATGATTTCAAGATATTCGCAGGCATAAATCATAAGTTTATCGACCCTAAAGAATTAGGTCCAAATAATTTTATTGACTTTAAAGGTTCTATATGTGTCATACCTCCAAACTCATTTGCTTTAGGTCGCTCGGTAGAATATTTCAGAATTCCAAGAGAAACTATCGCGATATGTCTCGGAAAATCAACGTATGCAAGGTGTGGAATTATTATTAATATAACTCCTCTTGAGCCTGAATGGGAAGGATATGTGACTATAGAAATATCAAACACGGCACCACTTCCAGCAAAGATATATGCAAATGAAGGGATTGCGCAAATCCTTTTTTTAGAAGCCTCAGAGGTATGTGATAAATCCTATGCAGACAGGGCTGGAAAGTATCAAGCCCAGAAAGAAATAACACTTCCAAAGATAGAGTGACATAAATGTCTGTGAGTGAAAAAGTAATACTTGCACTTGATGTCTCTGAATATACTTATGCAATTGAACTTGTAGAAAAATTTAAAGATTATGTAGAAATTTATAAAATAGGTCCAGAACTTTTTATTTCTTCGGGACCGAAAATAATTCATGATATAAATAATAAAGGTAAGAAAATTTTCCTTGATTTAAAGTTTCATGATATACCCAATACAGTTTCAAAGTCAGCGGTTGTTGCAACAAAACTTGGGGTTTATATGTTTAATGTCCATATATCGGGTGGTTTAGAAATGATGAGAAAATGCAGAGACGCTGTTGTTGAGTTATGCCTGAAGGAAAATCTGAATAGACCAAAAATTCTTGGTGTAACAATTCTCACTAGTATATCTAAGGATATCCTTACAAATGAACTCGGAATTCCATATAGTATAAGAACCCATGTGAAACACCTTTCATCACTTGCTCTTAAAGCCGGGCTTGATGGTGTTATATCGTCTCCGCGAGAGGCAGCAATAATTAGAAACCACTGTGGAAAGGGATTCCTAATAGTAACTCCCGGCATAAGACCATCGTGGACACCACCTGATGACCAGAAGCGAACAATGACTCCAAAGGAGGCGATAAGAGAAGGCGCTGACTATCTTGTCATGGGAAGAGCGGTACTTCAACATCCCGATCCAATAAAAGCTATTGAAATAATAAATCTTGAGATACTTACTGCATAATTTGACAGCTAAATAAGTTATTGCTCAGATCCAATTTGTATTCATGTTATTTTCTGTGATCTTTTCTACAAACTCCTTGAATTCTTTTCTAAACCTATCTATAGAGAATCTTAGAGCATTTTTTCTTATTTCATCGGGCTTAAACTCATCCTGTCTCTTTTCAAAAATATCTATGGCTTCAATTAGGCTATTTACTGTTTGTTCTTTATAAAAGATGCCTGTTTTATTTTTTACAACAGTTTCTAAAACACCACCTTTCCCATATGCTATAACCGGTGTTCCACAAGCTTGTGCTTCAACAGGTAGGATTCCAAAGTCTTCTTCTGCGGCAAAGATAAAAGCCTTAGCCTTTTGCAGATATTCTTTTAAAATATCTTTTTTTTGAAAACCTAA
>JACAEY010000053.1 GCA_013388605.1 Nitrospirota bacterium
AAAGTATCTGGATCTTTTATCTCTTCTAATTTAAATAGAATTGTCCCATTTTCTTTTTGTTCCTCAAACTCATTATATTTCGGCCTTTGGAATTCCTGCGGTTCATTAAATATGAACTTTTTAACTTTATACCCATGAGTAAAAATAGCCATAGCAAAACTTCCCCCTTGGCCAAAAGGATAAGGTACCCAATTTGTCACTTTATTAGAAGGGATTATGAAAGCTCCTTTATTGTCTGTCTTCAGCCTGAGTTCTTTAAAATTTTTCCCACCAAATTGACCTCCGGGTCCACTATAAGTTCTACCCCAACTTACAACAACAATTGCTCCTTCCATTGGTTTTCCTGTTTCTGCATCAAGCACAATACCTTTAATCTCAGGGGTTTCAAAAGTTGTAAAACAACCAGAAAAAAATAGTACGCAAAGGATTGTTAGAAATATTATTTTCATTTTTTCACACAACCTCCATTGTCTTTATATGAAGTTATGTTATTTCTTTTAAATTTTAGATTCTTTATTCCTTAACCTTTATAAAACAAAAAGCCCATTTTGGGTTTTAAAATAAATCTAAAATGGGCTAATTTATCATTTATGTCTCCATATAAAAGAACTAAAATGATTTAAAGACTTTTTTATTCAAGAGAATTTTGCCACCCGAATAATATAGAAATTTCTCGGCATAATTATAGTTTTACTTAGATAAGTAGTCAATAAAAATTTTTTTCCTCCTGTGGGTTATAAAAAATCATTTCTGTGAGCTGAAACACATTTTAGGCAGTTTAAGATGCCTAAAATTAGGTATGCAGACAGAATGTAAAGTGTTAGATAAGTCTAAAATCAAGGATATCAGGGTTCTTGTTGTCGATGATGAAGAGTATATAAGGCTAAGCCTTCGTGAGCTGTTGGCTTATCTTGGATACCAAGTTGTTACTGCTACAAATGGTGAAGATGCATTGAAAAAACTTGAAGAAAATAGATTTGATGTTGCTTTTGTAGATGTTAAGATGCCCGAGATGAACGGTATTCAGCTACTGGCAAGAATCAAAGAGAGATTCTCAAATGTGAGTGTTATTATGATGACAGGCTACGCTACTGTAGAGAATGCTATTGATGCGGTTAAGCTTGGGGCATATGACTTTTTAAGAAAACCTTATGACATAGAAGAGGTCAAAGTTTCAATTAATAGACTATTGGAGAAAAAAAGACTTGAGGAAGAACGCAGGATGGCCGAGGAGAAACTTCAAAATACCCTTGCTGAGTTAGAAAAGAAGACCGAAGAACTTGAAGCGGCAAATACAGAACTTGAGTCATTCAGCTATTCTGTATCTCATGACCTGCGGGCACCATTGAGAGCTATAATCGGTTTCTCAAAGATATTGATTGAAGACTATACTGACAAAGTTGGTGACGAAGGCAGACGTCTCCTGAATATCATACAAGATAATACAAAAAAGATGGAGAATCTTATTGATGACATTCTTACCCTATCCAGAATAGGACGCAAAGATATTATCTTATCTGATGTAAATATGTATAAAATGGCTAAAGCAGTATTTGACGAAATCAAAGCCCTTTATCCTAAAAGAAATATAGAATTTCAACTCAAACTCATGCCGCCTGTCAAAGGAGATGAAGGGATGATTCACCAGGTCTTTTTTAATCTACTGTCTAATGCAGTTAAGTTTACAAAAACCAGAGATACCGCAATAATTGAAATTGGTGGTCATGATGAGGGCTCAAGAAATGTATACTATGTAAGGGACAATGGAGTTGGTTTCAATATGGAATATTCAGATAGATTGTTTAATGCATTCCAGAGATTGCACAGTGAAAATGAATTTGAAGGAACAGGTATTGGGCTTGCAACTGTGAAGCGTATAATTGACCGTCATAAGGGTAAGATTTGGGCTGAGGGAAAGGAAAAAGAAGGTGCAACTTTTTACTTTTCATTACCCAATTAAATTTCAAAAACCTTCAACTATCCAATCTATTTAATAATCTCTTTAATCTCTCTAACATTCTTTGTTTCACCAATAAATATTAAAGCATCTCCAGCTTGAATCCTTTCTTCTGGGTCTGGGTTAAATATATATCTATCACTTTTCCGAATCGCAACCACTGAGATTCCTCTTTTATTAAGTAGTCCTGTTTCTTTCAAGGGCTTGCCAATAAATTTAGATTTGTCATCAAAATATATATCTTCGAACCTATAGATTTCATCGGTTCTCTTTAACATCTCATCGAGAAAAGTAACTGTTTTTGGTCTTATCATCTCTGATGCCATCCGAAGACCTCCTATAAACTTTGGTAAAATTACTCCATCAGCACCAGCATTTTTCATTTTTTCATAAGATTCATCTTCTTCAGCCTTTACAATGATTCTCAAATTTGGATTTAATCCCTTTGCTGTAAGAATTAAAAGAAGGTTTTCTGCATCATTATGTAATGAACAGAATATTCCCTTTGCATTTTCAATATTAGCTGCCTTTAAAACAGAACTATATGTTGCATCTCCATATACATATAAAATCTTTTTGTCAGCTAATTCATTACAGACTTCCTCATTTTTATCAATAGCTACAAAATATCTGCCTGTCTTGTTGAGTTCATCTATGATATGCATTCCTATTTTACCTACTCCACAAACAATATAATGTCCTTTCAATTCTGAGATTCTTTTTACCACCTTTCGCCTCCTGAGCATTACATTAAGCTCACCTTCTACTAAAAAGGCAGTGAAGGTTGATATGCTGAATAGCAAGAACCCCATCCCGATAAGAATTAGCATTATCGTAAATATTATTCCCTGCGAGGAAAGGGGTCTTACTTCTTTAAATCCAACTGTTGCAATAGTGATTACTGTCATGTAAAGTGAATCGAGAAAATCCCATTTTTCCAGAGACATGTATCCGACAGTACCAAATAAAAGAACACCTGTAGCTAAAAGGAAAGCGAGCCAGATTCTCTTCTGCAACATTTTAGAGATTATAACAAAAAAGTATCATGAAAATAATATGCCTTAATTTTTAAATAAAAATGAATGAGGTCATAATTTTTTTACTCAATTATATTATTAGGGGTGATTTATGTCACGGATTTTCAGCTCTTAAATAAAGATGATAGGTGTCATGAAGAAACGAAGGCAATCTTATATGAATAAGAGCCAAATGCCATTCTTAAATAAAGTAAGAACGATTGTTATGAATGATATAGAATTATTTGACAACATTTTTAACCAGCTTGATGATTTGAAACATTGGTGTGAGGATATAGAAAGCAGACTTTGGTATATAGAGGAAACATTAAGATTGTTACAAAATAGTTCTCGTTCTAAAATCACATCATGGTATAAATCATCATTGAATAAAAAAGTTAATGCATAGGGTATATAAAAATTATTGAAAAGAATTCATAAAAGATTGTAAAATAAAAAATATCCGCCTGAGGCGGATTTAATTAATCTTTGAATTTCTTCTCGAAATTTTCTCATTTATGTAATGAAAAAGATTATTGTAGATATAGATAATACACTCTGGGATTTTGCCTTTGTTTTTTATGAGAGGTTGAAAAAGATAGCCCCTGCGATACCATCTACAGATTTATGGGATTGGGATTTTTATAAAAACTATATAAGTATTGATGATCTCCATTCTGTTATTGATGGAATCCATAGAGACCAAGATTTATTCCAGCCCTTTCCCTCAGCAAAATGGTTTCTTGAATCTCTTTCTGATAAAGGCTATTCACTTATAATTGCTTCGCATCGTCGGGATAACTTTCGGAAGGCTACAGAACATTTTTTTCTTAAGCACAATCTTCCTTATCATGAGCTTCATCTATGTCATGATAAGACGATTCTTTTTGATGGAAGCTGCTGTGCACTTGTTGATGATGCGCCGATTCTCCTTGATAAGGCGAGGCAAAAAGGTATTATTTGCACAGGACTCAGGTATCCATGGAATAAACACACTGAACACCCACTCTTTAATTCTCTGGAAGATGTCCTGAATTTTCTCTTAGAGGAATTGGATGGTTGAATAAGATTATCCTATTTTTTCTCTTCTTTCTTCTCCTCTTCTTTTTCTTTTATTGAGAGTAACTCTACTTCAAAAATTAAAGCAGCATTAGGACCTATATCGTCTCCGGCTCCGCGCTCTCCATAGGCAAGATTAGAAGGTATAAATAACTGCCACTTAGAGCCTACTTTCATTAGTTGCAATGCCTCAGAAAAACCGGGTATAACTCCCTTTACAGGAAAGGTTGCAGGCTGACCACGGGTATAGGAACTGTCGAACTCTGTTCCATCAATAAGAGTGCCGCGATAATGTATGGTTATTATATCGTTTACAGTTGGAATCTTTCCGTCACCTTCTTTAATAATCTTATACTGTAATCCACTCGGCAGAGCTACAACGCCTTCCTTTTTCTTATTTTCAGCAAGAAAGGCTTCACCTTCTTTTTTGTTTTTCTCACCAATCTCTTTCAAACGTGCAGCCTCTTTAGCCATCATCTCTTTCTGAAAATTCATTAGGGTTTCATTGACTTCCTGGTCGGTCATTAATTTTTTGTGTCCAGAAAGTTCATCCTTGAAACCCTGTATAAAAGCATCTTGATTGATTTCAATGGATTCTTTCTTAAGGCTATTACCAACTCTTACACCCATACTGTAACTGACTTTGTCTTTATTGTCTTTCAGAATAATCTCCTCTCCAGCGTAAACCTGGCTTACAAAAAAAATAATTCCTAATACTACCACCCATCCTAATTTCATATCTGCTCCTTTTAAAAAATTAATTTGTAGCCCCTGCAGGATTTTCCTCTAAGAGGCGTTTATGTTTGGATAAGACAAAACATTATAAAACTTATTACAAAAGATAGTCAATTAACTCAAATAATGCAGATCTTGCTCCATTAAAAGTAACCTATGTCAGTTTTTCGCGAAAGTAAATAATATAAGATTTACACTTCTTCATTCGCCTAAGATGAAGTATTGGAAAATTTCACTTGTAAATAGTTATTTTTTTTTCGTAATATTAACTCCTAAAATTTATAAGGTAAAGAGCCTTAACTTCTAAAAGGGAGGGGAACATGTGGAAAATCCTTAAAAAAATTAAAAAGAGTTTTATCCTTGTATTGCTTTTATTTTTTGGTGCATCAATTTTTCTCGCTTTGAGTAGTGAGGATATTTTTGCTACAGAAGGTGGTGGAGGCGCTTATCCAAATGGAGCTGAGGATTTTATGTCAGGAGCAGTTCCCCCACCAGGTACCTATTTCATTAATTATTTAATATATTATCATGCAGATGAATTTAATAATGGAAGAGGAGAAAATGTTGATGAAGATTTTGATTTAGATGTTATTGTAAATGTATTTCGTTTCATCCATATCACAAAGCATAAGATACTTGGTGGATACTGGGGTATGCATATGTTTATTCCTGTTGTATATCAGGAGGTTTCTGTGGGCTCTCCGGGCGGTATTCTTAGTGATACTCAGACAGGGGTTGGGGATATTATTGTAGATCCAATTATTCTGTCATGGCACTCTAAGAACTTCCATTTTGCAACAGGTGTTGATATCTATATCCCTACTGGAAGATATGATGCAGGAAGAGGTTCTAATGAATTTGACATTGCAAATACGAGTAGGAACTACTGGACATTTGAACCAATTGTTGCTTTTACATACCAAAGTGATTTTGGATTAGAGGTGTCAAGTAAATTTATGTATGATATAAACACAAATAATCCTGATACTGATTACAGATCCGGACAGGAGTTCCATTTCGACTATACACTTGGTTATAAAATTAACAACTGGAGAATAGGAGTAGGAGGATATTATTATAAACAAATTACTGACGACAAATTAAATGGAAAAGTGGTAGAGTTTCCAAAGCCTCTTGGGTTCCCCGATGGATTTAAAGGTCAGGCTATTGCAGTTGGTCCACAGCTTAAATATGACTATAAAAATATGAGTTTTATTCTTAAATACCATAGAGAATTTGAAATTGAAAATAGACCAGAGGGGGATAATTTCTGGTTTAAGTTTGTTTACGCTTTCTAAGTATTTTAATCGCTTAGTTACCTAATAGCGATTCTTAAATTTCTGGAGGCGGCGAGCGGATTCGAACCGCTGCATAAAGGTTTTGCAGACCTCTCCCTTAGCCACTTGGGTACGCCGCCTGGAGCGGGTGGCGGGATTCGAACCCGTGACCCCAACCTTGGCAAGGTCGTGCTCTACCAGCTGAGCTACACCCGCATTCAATGGTAAAAAATAAATACAAAAGGTTAAAAGTTTATCAAAAAACTCTTACCTTAAAACCCTTAACCCTTAACTTATGTTAATTCAATAGGCTATAATGAGTAATGTTGAATATTAATGAAAAAATGCGAGTTTTGTCAACATGTTATACCCTAATTTAGGAGAATTTCTAAGAATTTCAAAAAGGGGCAATCTAATTCCTGTATATGAGGAGATACTTGCTGATATGGATACGCCTGTCTCTGCCTATTTGAAACTCGGAGGAAGTCCTTCATTTCTTCTTGAAAGTGTTGAAGGAGGTGAAAAGTGGGCCCGATATTCTTTCATCGGTTCAAGACCTTCCAGAATTATAAAGAGCTGGGGTAACAGGGTCGAAATAAGAGATATTAAGAAAGGTCTGAAGAGATTCAATACAGAAGACCCTCTTGAAATAATAAAAAAGGAGGTTACTGCTTATCAACCTGTTGATATTAAGGGTCTCCCAAGATTTTATGGTGGATTTGTTGGATATTTAGGATATGACATGGTTAGATTTTTTGAGAGGATTTATGACTATAAAAGACCCGGACTGGGTCTGCCTGACATGTTTTTTATGCTTACTGATACAATGCTTATATTTGATAGTCTTAAGCAAAAAATAAAAATTGTCTCAATTGCATGCCTCGAAGACAAAAATCCTGAAGATGCCTATATTGAAGCTTCAAAAAAGATAAATGAAATCATAAGAAGATTACGAGGTCTAAAGGTTAATAGAAGAATGAAGGATAGAGGGTCGATGAATCCAGAGATGACCGTTAAATCAACCTATTCAGGCTTTTCATCATCTTTTATTACAGAAGAAGCTTTTGAAGAGGCTGTTCTTAGAGGAAAAGAATACATAATGTCAGGAGATGTTGTCCAAGTTGTTCTTTCACAGAGTTTTGAAAGAGATTGTTTTGTTAACCCCTTTAATATATATAGGGCGCTACGAGTAATAAACCCGTCTCCATATATGTATTATCTCGATACTAAAGATGCAAAGATTATTGGGTCATCTCCAGAGATATTGGTAAGGCTTGAAGGTGGAAAAATAATTCTGAGACCCATAGCAGGTACTCGTAAGAGAGGAGAAACAGAGGAAGAAGACAGGGCACTCGAAGAAGATCTCATGAAAGACCCGAAGGAAAGAGCTGAACATATTATGCTCGTTGACCTTGGCAGAAATGATGTTGGAAGGGTCGCAGAGATTGGTTCTGTAAAAGTAACAGAGCTGATGACTGTTGAGAGATATAGTCATGTTATGCATCTTGTATCGAATATTCAAGGTAACCTGAAAAAAGGGCTTGATGCCTTTGATGTTTTAAGGTCATGTTTTCCTGCGGGCACTGTGACAGGGGCACCGAAGGTCAGAGCTATGGAGATAATAGATGAACTTGAACCAACAAAGAGAGGTATATACGCAGGAGCAGTAGGGTATTTCAGTTTTTCAGGAAATATGGATACATGTATCACAATAAGAACTCTTGTTATAAAAGATAATAAAGTTTATGTTCAGGCAGGTGCAGGAATAGTAGCTGATTCAGTTCCTAAGAAAGAATATTTAGAAACAGTTAACAAGGCAATGGGTATGATGAATGCTGTTGAGATGGCAGAAAAAGGGTTAAGTTAAATGTTGTTGATGATTGATAATTATGACTCTTTTACTTACAACTTGGTCCAATATCTTGGAGAACTTGGAGCTGATATAAAGGTATATAGGAATGATAAAATTTCAATCGAAGAGATAGAAAAAATACAACCTGAGAGGATTGTCATTTCGCCAGGTCCATGTACTCCGAAGGAAGCGGGTATATCTGTGGAGCTGATAAAACATTTTGCTGGGAAGATTCCTATATTAGGTGTATGCCTTGGACACCAATCTATTGGTGCTGCTTTTGGAGGAGAGATAATAAGGGCACCTCGGCTTATGCATGGAAAGACATCCATGATATTCCATGATGGTAAGACAATTTTTGAAGGACTTCCGAATCCATTTGAGGCAACAAGGTATCATTCTCTCGTAATAAAGAAAGAAACTCTTCCTAACTGTCTTGAAATAACTGCCTGGACAGATATGGATGAAATTATGGGAGTAAGGCATAAAGAATTTATTATTGAAGGTGTTCAATTTCACCCAGAGTCAATCCTTACAAAAGTTGGCAAGGATTTGCTAAGGAACTTTTTAAAGATATGATAAGAGAAGCAATAAAGATGCTCGTTGATAACCTGAACCTCTCTGAAATAGAGATGGCAGAGTGTATGAAAGAGATTATGGAAGGTAGGGCTACAGATGCTCAGATAGGAGCATTCCTTACAGGTTTAAGAATTAAAGGGGAGACTATTGAAGAGATAACAGGAGCTGCAAGGATAATGAAAGAAAAGGCAATAACTATTAAGGCACCTGAAGGTGTTCTTGATACATGTGGCACAGGAGGGGACATGTCCTATACTTTTAATATCTCTTCAACTACAGCAATTATTGTTTCTGCATGTGGAGTCCCTGTAGCAAAGCATGGGAACCGTTCTGTCTCAAGTCGGTCAGGGAGTGCAGACCTCCTTGAAGCTCTCGGTGTAAAGATAGACCTACCACCTGAAAAAGTTCAGGAGTGTCTTTTCGAGACAGGTTTTGGATTTCTTTTCGCACCTCTATTCCACCCGGCAATGAGATATGCTGTTAATCCAAGAAGGGAAATGGGAATTAGAACCATTTTCAATATTCTCGGTCCACTTACTAATCCAGCCGGAGCAAAAAGACAATTGCTCGGTGTCTTTGCAGATAACCTTACAGAGATAATTGCAAAAGTACTCAATAACCTTGGCGCAATTGATGCGATGGTTATCCATGGTGAAGATGGACTTGATGAGATAAGCATTTCTGAGGTCACAAAGGTCTCAAGGTTAAAAAATGGTAAAGTAGAAAATTTCTTTATCGCACCAGAGGACTTTGGCATCAAAAGAAACAGTATTGATTTAATTCGTGGTGGCAATAAAGAAGAGAACGCAATGATAACCCTTTCTGTATTGAATGGAGAAAAAGGTCCAAGGAGAGATATAGTATTGATGAACTCTGCTGCAGCCCTTATAATTGCAGGTAAGGCTGAGGATTTCAGGACAGCTATTTTAATCGCAGAGGATGCGATAGATTCAGGAAGGGCATCTAAAAAACTGGAAGAGATAAAAAGGGTTAGCAATTCAATTTAGGAGGGATTATGCCTGTTAGAGTCGGTGTAATTGGAGTTGGTTATCTTGGACAGCACCATGCAAGGATTTATTCAGATATAGAAGGTGTTGAGCTTGCGGCAATTGCTGATATAGACGAGAATAAGGCTTATAGTTTAGCAGAAAAATTCGGTTGTAAGACATATTCTGATTACAGGAAAATCTTACCAATGGTGGATGCTATTAGTATTGTTACGCCAACAACATCACACTATAATATTGCACTTGAATGCTTGAAAGCAGGGAAGGATATACTCGTTGAAAAACCTCTAACAGATAACATCAGAGATGCAGACAAACTGGTTGCTGAATCAGAGAAGAATGGTTGCATCTTACAGGTAGGTCATATTGAGAGATATAATCCTACCTTTATTAAAGGGTCGGAAATTATAAATGAACCCGAGTTCATAGAAGCAGAAAGAATTTCTCCTTTTTATGGTAGAGGAACAGATGTTGATGTTACCCTTGACCTCATGATTCATGATGCTGATATAGTTCTTTCTATAATAAATCGGCAGACAATAAAAGAAATCAGGGCTACAGGGATAAAAATTGTTACAGACAAAATTGACGTGGCTAAGGCGTGGATTGAGTTTGATAATGGATGTGTGGCAGTTCTTAAAGCGAGTAGGTTCTCTCAAGACAAGAAGAGGATGCTTAGGGTCTATCAGAAAGGCACATTTATCACAATTGATTTTCAAAATAATGAGATTCATCACTACAGGAAAACTTATGAAGGATTGTATTCTGATATTATAAAACCTGATAATAAAGAACCCTTGAGAGAAGAGCTTATAGATTTTATTCATTGTGTTAAGGAAAGAATGAGACCGAAGGTCTCAGCTGTTGAGGCAAGAAATGCCTTAAAGATAGTGCTTGATATAACAGATATAATTAAGAAAAGAGAGGGATAAAGAAGTGGCAAAAGTAGCAGTAAAAGAAAAGATGGCAAAACTTCATGATTCTAAAATAGTTCCAATGGTAGATCTGAAAACACAGTTCCAATTTATTAAGGAAGAGATATCCCAGGTTATATCAGAGATACTTGAAAGCGGCCAATTTATTCTTGGACCAAAGGTATCTGAATTTGAAAGGAGAGTTGCAGATTATCATAGGGTGTCAGAGGCGGTCGGTGTTGCTTCTGGGACTGATGCAATTCATCTCTCGCTCAAGGCAATGGACATTAGTGATGGAGATGAAGTTATAACAACACCTTTTACTTTTTTTGCAACAGTAGAAGCGATACTTTATACAGGTGCTATCCCTGTTTTTGTAGATATTGAGGATGATACTTTTGATATAGACGCAAATCAGATAGAAGAAAAGATAACAGATAGAACAAAGGCGATCCTTCCTGTTCACCTATTTGGTCATATGGCAGATATGGATAGGATAACTAAAATAGCGAGGAGGCATGGTCTTAAATTGATAGAGGACTGTGCACAATCTTTCGGTGCAAGAATAAACAGCAGAAAAGCTGGGAGTTTTGGAGATACTGGGTGTTTCAGTTTTTATCCGAGTAAAAATCTTGGTGGATATGGAGACGGAGGGATAATTACCATCAAAGATAAGGAAATAGCTGATAAATTAAGAAGACTGAGAAATCATGGTTCAAAAAGTTCATATATACATGAGGATGTAGGATTCAATAGCAGGTTAGATGAGATACAGGCCGGTATCCTGCTTGTTAAGCTTAAATATATTGAGGAATACAACATCGCAAGGAGAAAAAAGGCACATCTTTATACAAAACTTCTTTCTGATAAAGTAAGATGTCCTGTTGAAAAGGAAGGAATATATCATATCTATCATCAATATACAATCAGGAGCAATAAAAGGGATGTAATACAGAAGAGACTAATGGATGAAGGAATTTCATCAGTAGTCTATTATCCAGTACCATTGCATCTTCAGGATGCTCTTAGATTTTTGGGTTATAAAAAAGGTGATTTACCTGTGGCTGAAAAAACATCCAGAGAGGTCCTTTCATTACCAATCTATCCTGAGCTTGAAGAATCTATAATAGAAAAAATAGCCGAGATAATCAGGTCTGTCATTTAATCTATGTAAATATTTTTTTATGGTTAAATGAAGACAATCATGATAGTTACTGGAGAAAGCTCAGGTGAGTTATATGGCTCTCTCCTCGCAAAAGTGATAAAGCAAAGATATCCTGAAATCCATATTGTAGGTATGGGTGGTGAAAGAATGAAATCAGCAGGGGTAGAACTAATATCAGGAATTTCAAGTGCCTTCGGAATATCTGAGGTATTTTCAGCACTCAGAGAGCTCAATTCAGCGCTGAAAAAGCTGAAGAAGGCTATTGTAGAATTGATACCTGATGTAATTGTTCTGATAGATTTCCCTGATTTTAATTTAAAGATTGCAGACTTTGCGAAGTCGCATAATACAAAGATACTTTATTATGTTAGCCCACAGGTATGGGCATGGAGAAAGAATAGAGTAAAAAAGATAGCCAGACTTGTTGATAGGATGGCTGTTATTTTGCCTTTTGAAGAAGAAATATACAGGCGGGCTGGTGTTAGATGCGAGTTTGTTGGACATCCCATTATAGAGGAGATTGAGGAAGTTTTAAATTTGAAAGACATGTTTTGCGACCGGCTTTTATCGTTAAATGAAAAAAATATTACCCCGAATTCTATTCTTAAGCGAATCACTAACATGACCGAACTCAGGACTTACTTTAAGGCTTCCCTTGGCTTTGATCCGAATAGACCTCTTCTATCTCTGCTTCCCGGGAGCAGACCTAATGAACTTAAGAGGCACTTTCCTTTAATAATAGAAGTGGTAAAAAATTTTAAGAATGACCCTGAAATAAATTCTGATAAAGATTATCAGTTCTGTATTCCCCTTGCCTTGAATATAAATGAAATTAAATATAGAGAATATCTTGAGAAACTCATTCAGGAAGGAGCTATTATTAAGAAGGGTGAAGCTATTCACGCACTGGCAGCCTCTGATATGGCTATTATTGCTTCAGGGACTGCTACACTTCAGGCTGCATTCCTTGAAGTTCCAATGGTCGTAATTTATAAGCTATCCTCCTTATCCTATATTATTGGAAAGATGCTTGTTGATATCAAATATATCTCACTTGTCAATATCCTTTCTGAAGAAAAGACAGTTTCTGAACTTCTCCAAAAAAAGGCAAATGCAGATAATATAATAAAGGAGCTCAAAAGAATTATATTTGATGCAGTTTACAGAGAACAGATGATTAATCAATTCAGAAAAGTTAAAGAACTTTTTATTGGACTAAATGCTTCAAAAAGGGTTAGTGAGATTATAGCAGAGATGGCAGGATGGGAACAGTAGATACAATAAAAAAGATAATGGTTCTGGTCAAACCATACTGGCGGAGGATTGTTCTTTCTGGCATCCTGAGTATTATAGTATCTGGGATAAGTGGTGGAATTGCATGGCTTGTAAAACCAGCACTTGATGGTATCTTCCTTCAAAAAGATAAAAGGTTGCTCGCCCTTCTTCCTATTGCAGTCCTTGTACTTTATATTTTCAAAGGAACATTCTCATTTTTCCAGTCCTATCTCATGAGGTCGGTCGGGGCAAAGGTTGTAAGAGATATGAGGAATAGACTCTTCGGACAGTTGATGTACCTTCCAATAGGACATTATAAAAAAGAATCTACAGGTTCAATTCTATCCCGCATAACAAATGACATAGGTAGTTTGCAGGGATTAATGGGGTATACGATAAAAGACCTTTTTGTTGAAAGCATGACAGTGATAGCCCTTCTTGCTGTTGCCTTTTATAGAAAATGGGACTTAGCACTCTTAGCTGTCACTGTACTTCCTGCTGCATTTTATGGTGCGGGAAGACTTGGGAGAAGACTTAAAAAGGTCAGCAAGAAGGTTCAGCAGAAGATATCTGTTATAACAGAACACCTTACAGAGAGTTTCAGCGGTATCAAGATGATAAAGGTCTTTAACCGTGAAGATGACATTATCCGTAAGTTCAGAGGTAAAAACCAGGATTTTTACAGGGAGATTATGAGGTCTCAAAGGCTTGTTGAATTTACCTCTCTCTTTATGGAGATTATTGGAGGTCTTGGAACCGCCTTTGTTCTATGGTATGGTGGAAGACTTGTAATAATAGGCACGCTGACACCAGGAGAATTTTTCTCTTTCCTTGCTGCTATATTTATGGTTTATACACCTGCAAGAAGACTTGCAGGTGTTAACAATGGTATTCAACAGGCAAGAGCATCTCTTGAAAGGATAGCAGAAGTAGAGAACAGGGAAATAGAAAAAGAAGGAGATATCTCCATACCTGCAATTCGAGAGAAGATAGAATTCAGAAATGTATCTTTCCATTACCCATCTATAAAACATGATGTACTGAAAGACATTAATTTGACCATTAGGAGAGGTGAAATTGTTGCTATCGTCGGGAAAAGCGGGGTTGGTAAGACCACACTTGTTGATTTACTGCCAAGGTTTCATGATCCATCAAAAGGTGCAATCTTTATTGACAATATTGATATATCAAAAGCAACATTGAAATCTCTCAGGGACCAAATAGGGGTTGTGAGCCAGGATGTTATTCTGTTCAATGATACAGTTAAGAATAATATTGCATTTGGGAGACCCGGAGCAAAAGATGATGAGATTATAGCTGTTGCAAAAGCAGCTTATGCCCATGATTTTATTATGGAACTACCACAAGGATACGAGACAGTTATAGGTGAAAGAGGAGTAAGGCTTTCAGGTGGTGAGAGACAGAGGTTATCAATAGCCCGGGCACTGCTTAAGAATCCGCCAATACTCATACTTGATGAAGCAACATCTTCTCTTGATACTGAATCTGAGAAAGAGGTTCAGAGGGCTCTCGAAAATCTCATGGTGAATAGGACAACTATTGTAATTGCTCACAGGCTTTCTACAATAAGACGTGCAACAAAGATTTTAGTCCTTGAAAAAGGGAGGATTGTGGAATCAGGCACCCATAAAGAGCTTATGAGTGCCAGTGGCATATATAGAAGGGTGTATGAGCTCCAGTTCAGTACCCAGGATATATTGTCTAAACCATATTATTCATAAAATAGCTTATACCATGCTTGTCCAAAATATGAGTACACTATGGCTGGATACCTCATAAACGCAATGAATCGATAGGATAATTGTATGGCAGATAAATTTCTGTTAAAGGATGATATCTGGATTACGCTTATATATTCTTTTAAGGAAGAAGAATATGGATTAATTTTATTTGCTTAAATACCGCATCTGTCATATGGTAAAAAAGTAGATTGTTAACATAAAATTAGGTTATAAAAATCTTTGATCTTTCATTTGAAATTTTAAATTATAATGTATCTCCTATATACTCTTCTTTACATTACTGTCTTAATTTTTTTATTGCCTTTTCAATATATGAAAAGACCTAAAGAGCTTAGAAGACAGTGGCTCTTGGAAAAATTCGGTTTTGTAAACGCTTTAACAACCTCGCACGTCTCGTCATGCGTCTGGGTTCACGCTGTATCTGTTGGTGAGGTTATGGCGGTAATAGCACTTCTGAAAAAAATTAAAGAAAAATATCCGAGGAAGGTCCTATTACTTACAACAATTACAGATACAGGACAGAAAATTGCTAAAGAAAGATCACCTGAGGGCACAAATATTTTATATATGCCTTTTGATATCCCTGTTATTCTAAGAAGATTCTTTAGAAAAATAAGACCTGAATTACTCATAATATTAGAAACAGAGCTATGGCCAAACCTTTTCAGGGTCTCAAGGCAGTTCAGGGTTCCTGTAATTTTATTGAATGGAAGAATCTCTGAAAAATCCTTCAGGGGTTATAAAAAGTCATCTTTCTTTATGAAGAAGATTCTTTCTAATGTAGACCTCTTCTGCATGCAAACTGAGGTATATGCAGAAAGAATTAAAAGTATAGGGGTTGACAATGGAAAGATAAAAATTCTTGGTAATTTTAAATTTGATATTAAGCCTCCTTTGAAAGTTCCTGAATGGTCAGACAAGATAAAAGGCCCTGTTATTATAGCAGGCAGTACCCATGATGGCGAAGAGGAACTAATAACTTCTATCTTTATTAGACTTAAAAAGGATTTTCCTGATCTCAATCTGATTCTTGCTCCGAGACATCCTGATAGGTTTAAAGATGTTGAAGCCTTGCTTAAATTAAAGAGATTACCTTTTGTTAAGTGTTCAGCATTCAGTGGAAGACTTATTACTTCAAACGTCGAACTACTTAAAGGAATTATTATTCTTCTTGATAGCGTCGGTGAATTGTCAGCAGTTTATGGAATAAGCGACATTGCAATTATTGGTAAAAGCTTTAGAGGATATGGAGGACAGAATCCACTGGAGCCAGCATACTGGGGAAAACCATTAATATGTGGACCCCATATGGAAAACTTCCCCTTTATTGAGGATTTCTACAGCAAAGGTGCAGCCATAAAAGTTAATGAGGAAGGTCTTTATTCAGCATTAAAGGAACTTCTTCTTTCGCCAGAAAAGGCAAAAGAGATTGGCTTGAAAGCACAGCAATTATACAGGAAAAACACTGGTGCTGTTGATAGGGCTATGGAGGTCCTTGATGATTATATTCGTGAATAGTAAAATAATTTAATAAATCACGTCTGTCCAAAATAATACCTCAAACTCTCAGATCTGGCAACAAAAGTATTAAAAAAGCTCTTAAAAAATGTGATTTGCATATGGCATATTGGGAAAAAATCTGTTAAACTCATTTTGTATTAAAAATAAATATTTTAAAAGGGGGGGGAGATGTGAAGAAACAATTAGTTATAATTACTCTTATTTCTTTGTTAATCATGCCTTTTTCTGCTTTCGCAGGGGAACCTCTTGATACTATTAAAGGACATATCAACAAAGTGCTCGATGTTTTACGTGATTCATCCCTTAAAGGAGAGTCAGGAAAGAGTGCAAAAAAGGCTAAGATTCGCTCTATTTCAGATAAGATGTTTGACTACACAGAGCTTTCAAGAAGGACACTCGGTCAGAACTGGAACAAATTCAACGGTGCGCAGCAAAAAGAGTTTATAGAGTTATATAAGAGTCTTCTTGAAGATGCGTATTCAGACAAGATTATGACCTATACAGACGAACATGTCCTTTTCACTAAGGAAAATATGCTTTCTGAGAAGACATGTGAAGTACAGACCACAATTGTTACAAAGAAGGCTGAGATCCCTATTTACTACAGAGTGATTAAAAAAGAAGACAGTTGGAAGGTATATGATGTTGTTATTGAAGGTGTAAGTTTGATCAATAATTACCGCACACAGTTTAGAGAGATACTTTCGAGTAAATCACCTGATGAACTTCTTGATATCCTAAAGAAAAAGGTTGGCAAAGCATAAAATGCTAAAAGATAATTTTGTAAGATTTACAGGAGAAAGGAGAAAAACTTACATGAATTTCAAAACTATCCCTACTGTAATTATCCTGTTTTCTTTCTTTTTTTTATTAGGCTGTGCTCACAATTCCATACGACAGGACACACAGGAACCTTTAGCAGAAATAGATAGCCCATCCGATAATGACCAAAAAATAGAAACTACGCAGATGTCTCAAACTCAGTTAGAGCCAGTTTTAGAAAAAGAGACAGAAACAGGAATTATTGAGGAGGAAATTGCAGAAGAAAGTGAAGAAGAGGCTCCGCATATTGCTGACCCATTTTATATTTGGAACAAAGGATGGTATTACTTTAATGATAAATTCTACTTCTGGCTCTTGAAACCGGTTTCTCTGGTATATTCTACAATCTTTCCTGAAATAGTAAGAATAGGTGTAAGCAATTTCTTCTATAACATTGCAACCCCAATCCGCTTTGTTAATAGTATCCTTCAATTCAAGATGAAAGATGCAGGTAATGAACTGGTTCGTCTGGTTGTCAATTCAACACTTGGTGTTGGAGGTTTTGGTGATTTTGCAAAAGGTCAGTTAGACATAAAACGAAAGAATGAAGACCTTGGTCAGACCTTTGGCACTTATGGTATAGGACATGGTTTTTACCTTGTATGGCCTATATTAGGACCATCCAGTCTGCGTGATACAATAGGATTGGTAGGAGATGGTTTCCTGAACCCAATTAACTATATACGACCTGTTACAACTTCAATAGCAATCACTTCATACGATACAGTAAATCATACATCTCTACACATTGGTGATTATGAGGATATAATTGAGGCTGCAGTTGATCCATATGTATCGATTCGTGATGCTTATGTACAGAACCGCAAAAAGAAAGTGGAGGAATAAAGACTTACTAAAAGATATGTGTAAGCCTTTCTGTTGCCTTTCTTAGGCGAAGGGAAAGGATTCTCAATAACCCCTTAAGTATTTTTATACCTGTGCAAGGATGTTCTTGCATCAGGGTATCTAACTTATCGTTCATCAGTATAAGCATAGTCGTTTTTTCCACTGCTTCCACAGTAGCTGAACGTTTATGTCTGTCAAAGATGGACAGTTCTCCAACAAGTGCTCCTTTTGTCAGAAGCGCTATGATTACCTGTTTACCTTTAAATTCAGTTTGTTTTTTAACTTCAAGTTTTCCTGAGATAACAAGTCCTATAAAATCGCCAGGGTCTCCTTCTTTAAACACTACATCCCCTTCAGAATATGTATTTAATTCAAAATATGGGGCAATCTTTTCTACATCCTCATCATCAAGGAGAGAAAATATGATTTCCTCTCTCAGCTCATTAAGAATCTTCTTTACCTGTTCTTTATCCATTTATTTGACTTTTATTCCTTCTTTTTTTCAAAGATATATTTACTGATTAATTCTTCAATATCAACAGTTGACTCTGTCTCTGTCAGGAAACCGTTCGGCTTTATGTATTCTTCTGAACCACCCGGGGAAATCTTTATATATTTATCCCCAATTATTCCCTGTGTCCTTATGCTTGCAATAGAGTCTTCCTGAATTTTAACGCCGGGATTGATTAACAGCTCAACCACAGCCTGATCATTATCAAGTATTATTTTTGACACCTTACCCACTTGGACACCAGCTATCTCCACTTCAGAGCCTTCTTTTAACCCAGAGATATTGTTGAAGCGGGCTTTGAGGATATAATGGTTTGATGCAAAAATTTGGATATCACCAAGTTTTAGTGAGATATAGGCAAGACATAAAAGACCAATGATAATGAAGATACCAACGGCTGTCTCGATACTTATTCTATTCATTTCTTATCCCTCCACTTCTTCACTTTCATATATATATCCCATTGTCTTCTGCACAAACTCTCTGATTACTGGATTATCAGATGTCTGGAAGTCCTCAGGAGGCAGACAGTCCTGGATGACTCCATTGTGCATAAGTGCAACATAATCGGCAAGTTTTAAAATCTTGGGGACATCATGGCTTACTATAACAGCAGTATAACCTAATCTTGTCTGGGTTCTATAGAAGACGCGATACATCTCATTACTGAGTGCAACATCAAGCCCTGTTGTAGGTTCATCAAAAAATACAATTTTTGGATTCAGAACAAGTGCCCTTGCAAGTCCTACCCTTTTCCGCATTCCACCACTGAGCTGAGCTGGATATTTATCATCACTCCCTTCAAGTTCCATCAAATCCAATTTTTCATCCACAATTTTTTTTACCTCCTCCTCATTCGCTTTTGTCCTTTCCCTTAGAGGTAGAGCAACATTGTCAAAGACAGTCATCGAATCAAAAAGGGCAGCATTCTGAAACAGGACTCCGAAATTAGACCTTATTTCCTTGAGTTCTTTCTTGCGAATTTTGTTGATGTCTTTACCATAAACAATAACCTTTCCACTATCAGGTTTTACAAGACCAAGAATATGCTTAATAATGAGGCTTTTTCCCTGTCCACTTGCACCAACCACCACAGTTGTTTTTCCCTCGTATATTGAAAGGTTTATACCCTTCAAAACATTCTGTGAACCAAACCTCTTTTTTACATCAATTAACTGTATAATCGGCTCTGAATTCATATAAGAATTGATGTTATAAAATAATCGAATACAAGAATCAACACAGATGAAAGGACGACTGCACTTGTAGTTACCCTGCTTACCCCTTCTGCACCAAATCCTCCCTTCCTTTCCATATGAACATAATAACCCTTTGCAGAACAGATCCAGACAACAAGGAGACCAAAACAAAAAGATTTTATTAGTCCCATATAAACATCAATGAATTCTACATTCTTATACATACTCGAAAAGAACGAACCCTCATTTACGCCAAGGAGTTTAACACCTATCAAATAACCACTCATAATACCAATAACATCAAATATAGCAACGAGCAGGGGCATTGAGATAATTGATGCTATGAATTTAGGAGCGAGTATATATTTATGGGGGTCAATAGCCATACATTCAAGTGCATCAATCTGCTCAGTGTTTCTCATAATACCTATCTCTGCGCATATCGCAGAACCTGCTCTTCCTGTTACCATAAGGGCTGTTAGAACAGGACCGAGCTCCCTTATAAGACTGAGGGCAACAGCAGACCCTAAGAGTCCTTCAGAACTAAATTTACGTAATGTGTTATATCCCTGTAGACCGAGAACCATTCCTGTGAATGCTCCTGTGAAAATAATGACGAATATTGAAAGTGTGCCTATTATATATATCTGCTTTGTAATATCAAAGATTTTATAATATGGAGGTTTAAATATACTTACAATTACATGGAAGAGAAATATACTCATCCTTCCTGCCTGGTTGATATAGTAAAGTGTTATATCTCCTATCCTTTCAAAAATCCTCAAAATGGGCATACTTCCTTATTTATTTCTTCATCTCATTTAAATTTTTCGAAGGTATAACGACTTATGTATTATATACAAAAAACTTGAACCATTGTAAATTTTTTTAATATCAGTTGCTCTAATTATGAACTTTCCGTAATATACATAAGTGATGCAGATTAGATTATTGAGAGAGATAGGGAGGGTGCTTCTTAAGGAAATTTCTATTTTAAGGTTTAAAACTGCTTCAGCTATTGGAGTAGGTGCTGCAGGTGATAAAACATACCCTATAGATAAAAAAGCAGAAGATATTATCATCTCTAAGCTTGATGACTCAGGTGATTCTTTTACTATAATCTCTGAAGAGATCGGGATAAAAGACATAAAAGGAGGCGGTAAAAGGGTTATCATAGACCCTGTCGATGGAAGCAAGAATGCCATTTCAGGAATACCCTTTTACTGTAGTTCTATTGCAATAGCAGACGGAGAGACTCTTAGGGATATAGAAACTGCATATATTATAAATCTTATTAATGGAGATGAGTTCTGGGCAGAGAAAGGTAAAGGGGCATTTTTGAATGGTAACAGGATTTGCACGCAAATTGATGACACTTTTTACATAATCGCATATGAGGCCCAGAACCCATCAAAGGATATAATGTTAATAAATCCTCTACTTATAAAAGCAAGAAAAACTCGGTGTCTCGGTGCCACTGCACTGGATCTTGCATATCTTGCTTTTGGTGCTATCAGTGTATTTGTTACTCCATCTTTTTCGAGAAGCTTCGACTTTGCAAGTGGCTGGTTGTTAGTAAGAGAAGCAGGTGGTATTTTTACCGATATAAAAGGAAATTCTATTGAAGAACTTGAAATCAGTCTTAAAAGAAGTTCCTCTTTACTCGCAGCAGGAAATGAAAGGCTACACAAAAAGGCATTAAAGTTCCTTAACCAATCATAAAGATAACAATATTATCGTTGTTTGATAATATATTATTCTATTTTCTCATCTATTGGATGAGATGGAGGTGCAGGACTCTCAACAGCAGTCACTTTATATATCTCAGTAGAATAGTAATAAACAAACATTATTGCGATTATTATGAGACCAACATAAGTTTGAAAGACATAAGAGATAAGCTGATATGGAAAAGAAATGAAAGCACCTATAACAGGAATCAATTTAAATGGATAACTGAGAAGGACGAGCATGAAGCTGATAAGGATATATCCACCAAAAAGGATTAAGTAGAACCAGAATGCATCGGGATGTTTCATTATATAATTTATAGCATCTTTGAGAGATTTTAGCGGACCTGTTCCTTTGATAGAGAGTGCAGCAGTTCCATAGATAGTTATTGATAGAATTCCAAAAAACAGCACTAATAAAAGTAATATCAGGATTAGAGAAAAAAAGAGGCTGATAAAAAGGGCGAGTGTTGAATCCTGACTCTTCACATAAGATATGAGTGCAACTATTGCTCCTCCTAAGATACCCAATATAAATGCAGCAATAATCATAACAATACCAACTAATGTAGTAAATCCAACCATTGGAAGAAAAAGTCTCTTTGCTTCAGAGAAGAATAAATGCATGTTAAATTTTAGATTCCTGTTTTCAATAGCCTTTCCAACAACACCTACTGAACCACCAAATACGTAAATACTGAATGTAATTGCAGCCATAATATATACAACAAGTCCTGTTATAACGAAGAGAAGTACACCAAAATACTTAGAGATAATCTCAGAAGGCTCTTTGAGTAAATAAAGGATATCTTTCTGAGTAATCCCTGTAAGGTCAATACTAAAAAGGATGAATGCAATAGCGAGAGGTATTCCAACAAACACAAAAAAACCTATACCGCTTATCAATACCATACCAAGTTGAACGAGCACGAGTTGCCACATCCTGTGGACTAAATTTAAACCTTCTTTTATAGCTTCAATATATCTCATATTTAGATTCCAGTTATTTTATGATAAATGCTGTGCTGTTATCAAAGACTAAAAGAGAATGTTAACCTTAAAGTTAAACATTATGTAAAATAATTATGTTATGCATCAATCAGTATCAATTAGAAACTTGAATATTCTATATCTTGAGAAAGGAAAGGGCGATCCTTTTGTTTTACTTCATGGTTTCAGTTTTTATACTGAAACTTGGGTTGAGATAAATTTATTTGACAAGCTATCAAGAGAATATCATGTGTATTCATTTGATATGCCATATGGAATAAAGAGCCGTTCTGATAAGTTTGATGTTGAAAACAGGAACGAATATGCAGTGTTTTTAGATAACTTACTAAAAACACTTGGAATTAATGAACCTATTTTGTTGGGTGCATCAATAAGCGGTGAGGTTGCTTTAAGGTATCTGTCGAATGGTTATACTGCAAAAGCTGGTATTGTTGTCGGACCTGTAAATTTAAAGACTTTTGCTGATAGATTAAACAGGATTACCATACCGATTCTTGGTATCTGGGGTGAGAGAGATAATATATCATCACCCGAAAACTCAAAATTTCTTACGGATAATATAAAGAATGCTGAAGTGCGTCTTCTCAGCGGAACTGGTCATGCATGTTATCTTGATAAGCCTGAAGAATTCAAAATGATTTTAGAGGATTATCTTAAAAGGCTCTCAATTTGATTTTACTTTTCATTTTCTTTTCCTTCTTCAGACAATTCTTTTTTACTTTTTGAATCAGCTTTTTTGTTTTCGGAAAACCCTCTTTTAAAACTACTAACAGCTTTCCCTATACCCTTGCCAATCTCTGGGAGTTTTGATGAACCAAAGAGGATAAGGATTATTATCAATACAATGATTAGCTCCACATTTTCTCCTGTTACAGGTTCAATTTCATAATAGAAACTGGATTTGTGCTTATATTCATCACCTTTACTCCAAAGTGTAAATGAGGTCCTTTGGATCTTCCTGACGACCCAACAAAGCCTATAATATCTCCTTTTTTCACTGGTTCTCTAACTTTAACATTGAATTCAGATAGATGCATGTAAATAGTATATATACCTTGTCCATGGTCAAGTATAATAGTATTTCCACCAAAGAACAGGTCATCAGTTAGAACTACTCTTCCATTATTTGATGCTTTTACTTCTTCACTCATCTTTCCATCTATATCAACTCCTCTGTGGATGCTTATCCATTTTTTATTAAGTATACGTTTTATACCAAATGGTGTAGATATATCTTTTTCAAGGGGCATAATAAAATTTCCTTCCCAGAGCTTTTTAGATAATTTATGAAATATCAAACTTAGTCTTTTATTTTCCTTTTTAACTCTCCTGAGATTCTCTTTGCTTAAAAATACCTGTTCGTCAGGTAGAGTAAGTTCAAATGTTGGTAGAGTAAATTGGTTTACGATTAAAGGTAAATACTTTTTCTTTTTCCCTACCCTGAGTTTGATTGTATAAACGCCAGGCTTTGTTTTAATACTTGTCGAACCTATTGCAACGAAACACCTATTATCCTGTTTGCTGAAATGAAAACGCCTTCCTTTTAACAAAGCAGAAGGTGGTTTCGAGGTTTTTATATCATATACCTTAATTAAAAAGGCATCACCTGGTTTGATTTCAG
>JACAEY010000040.1 GCA_013388605.1 Nitrospirota bacterium
TAATAGAGAAAATATCTGGCGGGGGTGTCAGACTCGGTGGTATAGGACAGAAAGTTGCTGATGAAGTAGAGCAAAGGACCGGGAAAGAGACACGTGCAATGGTTCTTGGTCATATACAGCGGGGAGGTTCGCCAACCACTTTCGACAGGTTACTCTGTCTACGATTCGGTACAGCAGCAATCAGACTCATCGAGGCAGGTCTTTTCGGTAGCATGGTAGCTCTTAATACACCCGGGATTACAGCAGTTCCTATTGAAGAGGCGATCGGCAAGATGAAGTCTGTTCCTCTCGATTCTGATGTTATCATGACAGCAAGGTCTTTAGGTATAAGTTTTGGAGATTAGATTTAGGAGGTAAACTGTTTATGTCAAAAGAAAGAAAAATTACGATTGCTATTCTGACCGGAGGGGGAGACGTCCCCGGACTTAATCCCTGTATTAAAGCACTTGTATATAGAGGGATAGACGAAGGCATGCGTGTTCTTGGTATCCGAAGAGGATGGGATGGGTTGCTGTCGTTTAATCCTGATGATCCGGAATCCTTTCAAAAAAATATCATTGAACTTGACAAACCCTTTGTCAGAACTGTAGACAGATATGGAGGAACTTTCCTCCATACCTCAAGGACAAATCCAAGTGCGGTCAAATTTGAAAATACTCCTGATTTTTTAAAAAACAGATTTGATAAAGAAAAAAAGAAGATGGATTTAACATCCCATATATTGTCTAACCTTGATAAATTGGGAATTAATATAGTTATACCAATCGGAGGTGATGACACCCTTTCCTTTGCGGAACGCATCCATCGTGAAGGATTTCCTGTAGTTGCAATTCCAAAGACAATGGACAATGATGTATTTGGTACTGATTATTGCATCGGGTTTTCTACTGCTGTAACTCGTAGTGTCAACTTTATACATGCATTAAGAACCTCAGCAGGTTCACATGAAAGGATAGCGGTTGTTGAGCTCTTCGGAAGATATTGTGGTGAGACCTCTCTTATTTCTGCTTATCTATCAGGTGTTGATAGGGCAATTATCTCGGAGGTTCCATTCAATGTTGAGAAACTTGCCTCATTCCTTGTTGAAGACAGAAAACAGAACCCGAGTAATTATGCGATGATGACTATTAGCGAAGGTGCAAAGATGGAAGGTGGCGAAATGGTATTAAGTGGCGAGGCAGATGCATTTGGACACCGAAGGCTCGGTGGAATCGGTGCTATTACTGCTGAGGCTATTAAAAAACTGACAGGGATTAATATAATTTTTCAACCCCTTTTTTATCTGATGCGTAGCGGAACACCTGATTCCCTTGATCTCATGGTTGCTGTCAACTTTGCTAATATGGCTATTGATTTGATAAAAAAGCAATCTATTGGTAGACTTGTTGTTCTACGCAACGGACAATATTCAGATGTTCCTATAAGTACTATAACAACGGGACTGAAAAGAGTGGATGTGCGTGAACTTTATGATATTGAACAGTACCGTCCTAAGGTTAGACATGTGAGCGGTAAACCAATGTTTCTATATTAAAAAGCTAAATCTCAACAAGTTCGTATTTTCTGCTCCCTAAACCCAGTCTCTCCGCCTCTTCTATCTGGATCCAGTATGGTTTTTGATTGAGCTTATAGAAAATATCCTCTCCTTTTACAATTTCTTTTTCATCAGATGCTGATTCAGGGAGTGGATAAGATTTCAAGAGCATATCCACACTTGCCTGCTCAATAGAGACGATATCGTCAGATATAAAAATACCCTTATCCTGTATTACAGGCACATCAGCTACAGGCATGCAATCACATTCAGGCTGTATTTCTGTAAGGAAATTGATATAGATGACCTTTCTTTTTTTGAATGTGCTGAGAACAGCCATTGCACCCTCTGCAAGTGCACGCATAAACCTTTCATTATCAGAAGGAAGCAATAGTGCTCCTGAAGGACAGACCCTCGTACATCTGCCGCATCTCCAGCAATCCTCTACATTGTAGTTAAATGCTTCATCCTTGAATTCAATACTTTCAAGAGGACATATTTCCATACACTGATAACAGTACTCACATTTATTTTTATCCCATATCAGCTTACCCTCCCCTACTGTGTGCATCGCTCCTCTCCCACACTTCCATCCGCATTCTCTATGACTTGAACTAACACCTCCCATTGCAACATTCTTTATTGCTCCACCATAACCTGCCTGAATATGTCCTTTCACATGCGAACATACAACCATTGCAGGCACATCATATATGAGACTTGCAACCGCAATTTCTCCAAGTATATCGCCCGCCTTTACCATAATATTGTCGTTTCCATAAAGACCATCAGCAAGTACAACAGGCGCTCCAACGGAAAGATGGTTTATCCCATTATGATTTGCCACTTCAAGATAATCCAATCCCTTTATCCTGACTGTATCGGTTACAAAAGGTTTTGCTCCAAGAGACTTCAATGCGTTAACAACTTTTCTTAAAAAAACAGGGCGTACAATTCTATGGGCACCCTCTGAGCCGAAATGTGTCTTTACTGCAACCCATTCTTTCGGTTCAAAATATTTTGAGAGATTTATCTCTTTAAGAAGCCTATCAAGCTTCCCAGGCATACTATCATCATATTTCCATTTTCTTGCCCTTGCTGATGAAAAATATACCTTACCCATAGGCACCTCCATCGTTAAAATTTAAGATAAAATATATTGTCCAAAATAAATATTTAGAGCTTTCAGAAAGTAATGGATATGGTTCAGTAATTGCTTCATAGGATTATCCGCAAATTTAGGACCTTCCTATTGTAATTGACACAGAATATTATATTTGATAGCATTGAAAAATTATGAAACTTTTTTCTCTTGATGAATCTCCTTATGAGTCTGTCAGTCATGACCCTAAACTGAAAAAGAGGATACTTACACGTGA
>JACAEY010000152.1 GCA_013388605.1 Nitrospirota bacterium
ACACAAGGGTGTAGCCGCAACCTTTAGTTTGCGTGGATTTATACAACTTTAAATCACTTTTATGCGATTTAAAACGCAGGCTAAAGCCTGCGGCTACAAAAGTTTTATAGTGAGCCTTGCTTAATTCGGGTTTAAACATAATAGGAGGTAGTTTATTTTGGTTTGAAAATCGGCTCTCATAACTCTTATATAGAATATTTTGGACAGCAGTGATTCTTCCAGGGACTTTCATATGTAAGACAGTATATTGTTCTCTTCATCGTAGCATGTAATTTTTCTTTCTGGCCTTTGATTTCGACAAACACAGAAATCTGTTATATTATTTTGTAGGTCTTGATTTAAGTCTATGATTAAAATAGGCACATGCTCATGGACAGAAAAGACCCTGATTCAAAGTGGAGATTTCTATCCAAAGGAAATCAGGACAGCTGAAGGTAGACTCAGGTATTATGCAAACCACTTTGATACTGTTGAGGTAGACTCCACCTATTATGCTATACCTGATAGAAAGACTACTTACCTCTGGGTTGAGAGAACACCTGATTATTTTATATTCCACATCAAGGTTTATGGGGCATTGACAGGACACGGGGTTAATCCAAAGACCCTACCAAAGGATATATTCAACCTTCTTGCTGAAAAAGACAGGTCTGAAAACCACATCTATATCAAAGAGCCTTCCCTTCTTAAAGTAATCGCTGAAAGATTTCTGGATTCACTTAAACCTTTATATAAGAGTAATAAGTTAGGTCTCCTTGTATTTCAATTTCCACCATGGTTTCAATACAGGACCTCAAATCTTGAAATTATACTTAAATGTAAAGAATTCATGAATCCTGTACCGGTAGCTGTTGAGTTCAGACATGGTAGCTGGCTTACTCAAGATATTCAGGATTCAGTCTTTCATTTCCTGAGAAAACATCAATTAACATACATAACAGCAGATGAACCTCAATATGGAAACCTTGCCACTGTTCCATTCATACCTCAGTCAACTACCGATATCGCATATTTCAGATTCCATGGGAGAAACAGAGAGAACTGGCTTAAAAAGGGGATTGAGACTACATTAAGGTTCGCCTATCTTTACTCTGATAATGAGCTAAAGGGGTTTATTGAACCTATACAAAATATCAGCAGGCATACAAAATTTACATACATAATGTTCAACAACTGTCATGGGGGATTTGCAGTAAAGAATGCCCTGAGAATGAGGGAACTTATGAAAGAGGAAAAGGATAAATGAATTGAGTAATTTCAAGGTCATATCACTTGCAAGTAGCTCAAAAGGGAATTGCATCCTTATTATTGCAGGTCGCCATAAGTTTTTTATAGACTTCGGGATAAATGTTAAAGAACTCTTGAGGAAACTTAAATCCCTTCGTATTGCAGAACCTCCAGACAAGATTCTTATTTCACACGAGCATCATGACCATACTTATGGTATAGAAAATTTAAGCAAGAATTACCGGATAAAGGTATTTGCAAACCTCCCTACCTTTCGAAGTCTAAACAGCACCTTTAAGATGTCAAGTATTGAAAAAGAGATCTTTGTTTCAGGCAGTGTCTTTAAAATCGACAGTGTTGAGGTGAAGCCCTTCCGTATATTCCATGACGCAGAAGAGCCTGTTGGCTTCAGCATTTCCTATAAAGGTAGTAAGGTTGTCTATATTGTTGACGCTGGTAGGGTTACAGACGAGAATATAAAAGAGATGGCTGATTCAGATTTAGTTATTATAGACTCGAATTATGACAATCTTTCCCTTATGCGTGGTAAATATCCACCTGATTTAAAGAAAAGAATAATGGAATATGGTCATCTCTCAAATGAGGTTGTGGCAAACATAATCCTTAATCATCCCGATCCTGAGACAGAGTTCTGGCTCGCTCATCTTAGCGAGGAGAACAACAGCACAGGTCTTGCTGCTATGACAGTAAACTATGTCCTGAAATATGGCAAAGGGAGAAAGGTTAAATTCAAGGTTTTGCCCAGAAGGAAGATAGGTCCTGTATGGGAAAAGAAGAAGGAGATTCAGCTTGAGTTTCTGATGCCAGGTTTAAACATACCAGATGTATTTTCAGATTTCCTCTTGAAATTGGATGAAGAGAAAAGGAGAATGTTTAATCAGAATTTCATCTCCTCTCTTTCTATAAAGGATTCGGATGTAAGAGAGATGCCAACAGAACAGAGTATAATTGCATGGAGAGTCAGGGGTAAAAGAGAAGACGGTTATGTCGTGGCAAGGGATATAGACCTTCCCGGAGTAGATGGGATAGAGATAGATGAAAAAATATGGGCATGTGAATGTGGTGATTTCCTATGGAATTCTCAGAGGAAAGGCATACCGTGTAAACACATGATAAAAGTAATGAATATGCATAAATCATATGGGATGGGGTCAGTATTCTTGACAAAATTGGACAAATTTAGCACATTTAGAGTGAGAAGAAAAAAGCCATAAAGATCACTCATTGAAATCATCAGATATGGGCGGTTAGCTCAGTTGGGAGAGCGCCACGTTCGCAACGTGGAAGTCGGGGGTTCGAATCCCCTACCGTCCATCACCCTCCGACCTTCGCCACCTAAAACCTCATCCTCACCCTGTATATTAACTTTACCTCTTTGTCTTTTGGCACAGGAATAATGAATTCAACTGAGGATGCTTCTGTTTTTTTATAATCATGTGATGAGCTGAGCATCTTCCATTCTCCTGGTATCGGTTCTATAACTTTAACCATAACATCCTCTTTTTTATGATTCCTCAATGATATCTCAAAAGCGGCTTCATATGTGTCAAATGCTGTCTTTTTCCAGTCTGTCTGCTTTCTGCTTCCGACTACATCGAAAGCATCACCAAGTTTTACTCTGATCTTTTCGTCTTTTGGTGTGTGATCTATCAAATCTTCACCAACAAACTGGAGGCTCCCCTCGCTGTCCGCCTTGTAAACTCTAACGATACCTTTCGGCAATGGCATCCCGAGATTATTTTCTTTTTTATTTTCTATCTCTACAAATACTGCAACCTTCTGGTTCGACATGATTTCACCATACTGGCTGAGGTAATAATAATGAGAGCCAAAGAAAATGAGTTCTTTTCTGACAGGTATATCTCCTGCTGTCAGTAGACTTATTTGTTTTGTCTGGTTTTCTTTAATTGTAGAAGGTCTCTGAAGTGTATAGATATGATACTCAAAAAACTCCTCTTCCTTAAATTGCGGCTCTGCCTTTAATGCGGTTTCAGCTACATGCATCATCTTTTTCTTGTATTCAAACTCGTCATGCACTCTGTGAACATCTCCCGCAACTAATTTCAGTTGTGCATTTCTGTAAGTTGTCCCACTTTTATTATCAATAGTAACCCATCCCGACATATCCGCTCTGTCATCTTTTTCATTCAATGTTAGGACATAATCGGCCCTCCAGTTGATCTCATTAGTTAAATAAGATGCTTCAATTTTTTGTTCGGATGAAGAATTATTTTCGAGAAGCCATACCAGAGTAGGTTTTGAGATAAGATTTTCCGGGACTTCAGGGAAAATTACACGTCCCGGGTGTCCAAAGGTAACTTCGTCTTCTATCCTATAAATAGGACCACCATTATTCGAAAGCAGTGTTGCTGTTACAATCTCTTCCCTTTCAGAATAGGGATTTTTATAGTAGAGTTTCACCTGTTTGCCCACGTATTTATCGAGTAGTTTTTGTGGGTTGAGCAAATCATATTCATAATTCTGCTCCAGAACCTGAAGGCTCCGTGCATCAGTAAGAGATTTTATATGCACACTTGTTGGAATAATCTGGGAGGCAACCTCCATAAACCTCAACTCTTTTTTACCTTCAGGCAATTTAATCTCCCTTTGGTCTTTCACAAGTCCAAGATTGACATTATAAATAGTCACCGCTATCCCAATCTGGTCTTCAAGACCAGTCGAGAAAATATCTGTTTTACTGCTTTCAGCTATTGTATTTGAGATATTTCCAAATCCAACCATGAAACAAGTAATTAAAAAAATACAGAATAATATTTTGCCCATTTCAACCCTCCTTTGAACATTTACCCATTACCTAAATAATTTGCCCTTCTTATTATCACTCTAAGGATATTTTTTAGCAACAAAACGAATTGCCTCATCAAAAATCTATATGAAAATATCCCAAAGAGAGGTAAAAGATGAAGTGGCAGATCTTTCTTTCAAGATGAATATCAATTTTATATATAGTTGAAGGGAAGCAAGAATGAGTTATATCAAAAGTAAAGACCTGATCCTTTCCTCCGCATATTACCGCTAAATCTGATTGTTATGTCGATACAGTATGAATATCAGCTGGAAATTTAGAAAGAGTGAGTTCTTTGAGTTGGACTTTCTTGCTGGCATTATCGATATCAATTCCCACTAAATTGCCATCAGCGTCATAATCAAGCACAATACCTTCAGATATCTCTTTACTCTCAACGCTTGTTTTCTCGGAGAGATCGATATAAAGTGAATCGGTCTCCGGGTAATAATTAAGTTTCATGGTTTATACCCCCTATCGGGAAAAGCATTGTGAATTGTTCTTTTATCTTCCAATGTAATAACCCTCAACACACACCCTTCAAGCTCATCAATAATACCCCAGAACCGAAATCGGTTATGTTCCTGAGGTTCCATCTTGAGAGGATTTTTAATTACCTTAATACACCATTCTTTCTTGAGGTATGGCCGCTTCCTCAAGACTTCCTTCTCAAAATATTCCGTAAATTTGTACTCATTCATCTCATGCTTAATATTATATCTTATTGTACATTACGCCTGAAATCAGTGGCTACGATTACTCTATCCGCTGGAGTATATTCTCAATGAAATATGATATTGTCCCTATGTCCCCTGACAAAGGCTGACACCAAGATCAGACCAAACTCAAAGACTTAGCTGGGGTCAAAAGAAAAAATTGAAGTTTAAATTATATGACACCATTTGATAAACTTCTAAAAGTCACCGAAATAGTGAGATAGAATAACTCCCTTTTATTTTCTAATTCCTCTTAAAGTCAATAATCAAGTCTGACCCCTAAATACTAAACTGAGACCGGATAGACAATGTCTTCTCAATACCCAGCACCTCAGGTTTCAATCCTTGTTTTATTGGAAGTATCTCTGAGACACAACGGTTAACAACAGTACGAATACAAAGAGATTCAGGGTTTCAATCCTTGTTTTATTGGAAGTATCTCTGAGACATGTAACAGCACTTGCTAACTTAAATATTAAAGCGTTTCAATCCTTGTTTTATTGGAAGTATCTCTGAGACCTGTTGGTATACAAACAGGAAGTTATGCGTATATTAGTTTCAATCCTTGTTTTATTGGAAGTATCTCTGAGACACGAAGAAAAACGAGAACACAGATGCAGAAAGATTTAGGTTTCAATCCTTGTTTTATTGGAAGTATCTCTGGAAATAAAATAAGTGGAAATAAATAAGGGAAATAAATAAGGGGTCAGACTTGACTATTGACATTTAAATATCTATTCTG
>JACAEY010000010.1 GCA_013388605.1 Nitrospirota bacterium
TCCGGGGCAATGGGACTTAACAGGATTATTGATAGAAAAATAGACAGAGAAAATCCCAGAACTAAAAACAGGGAAATCCCGATGGGGTTAATAAAATTACCTGAGGCTGTTTTATTTACAATAGTATCATTTGGACTTTTTATCTTGGCTGCATATATGTTGAACCCACTTTGTCTGAAACTTTCGCCAATGGCGATTATAGTCCTTTTTGTCTATTCCTATACGAAAAGGTTTACGTGGGCTACACATTTTGTTTTAGGACTGTCATTATCTGCTGCTCCAATTGGTGCATGGATAGCTATAAAAGGTAGCTTTGATCCAGAGATAATTCCAATGGGGATAGCTGTCATTTTTTGGCTTGCAGGTTTTGACACCCTTTATGCACTTCAGGATATAGAGTTTGATAAATCTTATGGTATTTATTCTATTCCTCAAAAGTTTGGCATAAAAAATGCTCTAATTCTGGCAAGGTTATTCCATTTGGTTACTTTCATATTGCTTATAACAAATGGGATATTATTCAAACTCGGAATCTTTTACTGGATAGGTATGATAATTGTTGCAGGACTATTTATATACGAACATTCTCTTGTAAAGGAGCATGATCTTAGCAGGCTTGATATAGCATTCTTCAATATGAATGGTTATATAAGTATTACAGTCTTTATTTTTACTTTGATGGATTATTTACATATGTTTATTAAAAATCTATTAATCCAGGAAATATATTATTTGATTTAATGGGAAGGCATTGCTGTCCAAAATATTCTATATAAGAGTTATGAGACCCGATTTTCGAACCAAAATAAACTACCTCCTATTATATTTAAACCTTCACCTGACTTTAATCACTATTAATAACCTTTGGCTGAGACCTCTGCTTCGACTCCGGTCTCATCGAGGTTACCCGTGATTTTGCTTCTAAAATCGGTTCTCATATCTGTCTTTCTAAGAGAACGAAGTATTTTTTGGACAGATGTGATGAGAAGGTGAAACTAAAAGATGAGCTCCAGAAAATATTGGGTTAATCTCATAATATCGCTTTTAGGTATCGGGATTATCTTTTTGTATTACATCTGTGGAGAAAGTTGCTCATATCTTAGGGGTAGTATTTTTTCTATTGACTTGAAATATATAGGTTTACTATACATAGGTCTTTTAATTATTTTTAACCTTATGAGGAGAAGCACCATTCTACTGATTTTACTCTCTTTCGGGTTAGGCTCTGAGATATACCTTTTATTTTTCCAGATTAAGAACGAGATTATCTGTTATTATTGTATATCCTTTGGGGCTGTAATTCTAACCCTTTTTTTGTTAAACTTTGATATGTCTAAAAAGGTCTTTATAGGTATTTCACTTATATTTGGTTTTATATTCTTTTCTATATTCTTAAAAAGCAGTATTACCCCTCTTTATGCTGAAGAGGTTCTTATCCCTTCTTTCGGTGGGGGAAAAACAATAGTGAGATTATACACAGATTATTTCTGTGGTCCTTGCAGTAAACTGGAGCCGAAATTAAAGCCATTAATTGTTGATTTAATAAAAAATGGAAAGATAAACATAACTTTTGTTGATACACCGATCCATACATATTCCTCCCTTTATGCAAGGTATTTTCTATATATTTTGAATGAGAAAAAAGAATTTGAACATGCTATTAAGGCAAGAGATGCCCTTTTTGAGGCTGCAAAAAACAATATTAAAAAGAAAGAGTTAATAGAGGATTTTTTAAAGAAGAAGAATATAAAATTCAGACCTTTCAATGTGTCACCAACATTTACTATTTTGAATGGCTATTTTAAAGAGGATAAGATCAACGCAACACCTACCTGTGTAATATTCAATGGGGAAAGAAAAAGTTATACAGGTTATGCTGATATAATAAAAGCCCTTCAAGGGATAAAATAAAATATTATTTAAGGACTTTCCTATAAATCAGTTTCCTCATTTCTTCTGCGAAGAATAGTAAAAATGCAAAAGGTAAAAGGATGAGCCATATATTTAATGAAATAGGATATGTTGAAAATATTTTATTTCCTAAAGGGTGATATACAATAAAAAATTGAAGAAGGATTTCAAATGTTAATCCTATAAAGATCAGCCTGTTGCTAAAAATACCAAGGCTGAAGATTGATTCCTTAAATGACCTGCATGCAAAGACATTAGCAACTTGTGTGACGATAATTGCTGTAAGACATGCCGTTGTTGCCTGAAGATAAATGATGTTACTTGATTCCAGCATCTGTCCCCACTGCCATCCATATAAATTTAAAACATAGAAGAATCCAAAAAGGCCAGCCGTTGCTTCAATAGGTCCAAGAAATAAATATGCCCTAATTAGCAAAGGGAAAGTAAGAAGCCTTTCCTTTGGACTTCTTGGTGGTGTCTTCATAATACCAGAAGAGGGTTTTTCAGCACCGAGTGCAAGGGCAGGAAGCATATCTGTTCCAAGGTCAACTGCAAGTATCTGCATGATTGTCAGAGGGAGTGGTATCCTGAAGAGGACATATGCAAGATAAGGGACTATTTCAGGTATATTAGAGGAAAAGATATAACTTATAAATTTTCTTATGTTTTCATATACTGTCCTGCCTTCTTCGATGGCATTTACTATTGTAGCGAAATTATCATCAAGTAGAATCATGTCTGCTGCTTCTTTAGCAACATCTGTCCCTGAAATGCCCATTGCTATTCCTATATCAGCTCTTTTCAATGCAGGGGCATCATTTACTCCATCACCTGTAACAGCAACCCTTTCGCCTTCCTCTTTGAGGATATTTACAACCCTCAGTTTATATTTTGGTGTCATTCTCGAGAATATTACCTCTTCTTTTGATAAAATATCTCTGAGTTCGTCATCAGACATCTTTAAAAATTCATTTCCTTCTATGATTACCGGTTCTCCTTTCACAAGACCTATTTCATTTGCAATGGCGAGGGCAGTTCTGGAGCCGTCTCCTGTTATCATAATTATCCTGATGCCTGCTTCTCTGCATTTCTTTATAGCCTCAGGAACTTCTGGTCTTGGGGGGTCTTCAAGTCCTATTAGACCGAGAAAAACCATATCTTTTTCAGCATCTTCAGCAACTATGATCTCCTCGCTACTTTTTATTTCTTTGAATGCAAAGGCAAGAACCCTTAGACCTTCATCCATTAACGAATGGTTAAAAAGAGAGACCCTTTCCCTTATGGATGTATCTAAACTCGTAATCTCACTATTTATAAGAAAATGACTGCAGACTGATAATATGCTTTCAGGCGCCCCCTTAGTTAAAATAAAATTTTTACCATATAAGTTATTTATCGTGCTCATTCTCTTCCTATCAAAATCAAAGGGGAATTCTTTAACCCTTTCGCTATCTAAATGTCCTATAGAATCAATTGCAGCTTTGTAGAGAGCAATTTCTGTTGGGTCACCTTTTAAATCTCCTTCAATTTCTTTCGTATTATTACAGAGAAGGGCGACTGTAAAGATTGAAGGTTGATTTTCTATCTTTTTAGATTCATCCAAAGAGATAACTCTTTTTACAGACATTTTGTTTTGTGTTAGAGTGCCTGTTTTATCTGTGCATATAACAGAAACAGCCCCAAGTGTCTCAACAGATGTCAGTGTTTTTATCAATGCCTTTCTCTTTGCCATTCTCTGACTTCCCATTGCAAGTGAAAGGGTTACAGTCGGAAGCAAGCCCTCGGGAACATTCGCAACGATTATTCCTATTGCGAAAAGAAAGTTTTCCCAGAATGTCCTTCCTATGAAGTGCCCTATCAAAAAGAAAATAGCTCCTGTTGCTGTGGCTAAAACTGCAATGACACGTGTGATTTTTATAATTTCTTTTTGGAGAGGACTCAGTCCTGAGCTCACAGTACCTGTAAGTTGAGCAATTCTTCCAAATTCTGTTCGCATACCCGTAGCAAAGACTATCCCTTTTCCTGAACCACTTACAACTGTTGTTCCAGCAAATAAGATGTTCTTACTTTGAATCAGGTCCCCGGTGTATGGAGATGTATCAAGAGGCACAGATTCTGATTCTCCTGTAAGGGGTGCGTTATTGACCATAAGGAATTTTGTTTCTATAAGTCTTGAATCTGCTGGAACCTTATCTCCTTCAGAAAGGAGTATTAAATCTCCAGGCACTACTTCCCGCGCAGGTATCTCCTTTACTTTACCCTCTCTTACAACCTTTACATGAAAAGGAAGAAGAAGCTTTAATTTCTCTACAGCCTTTTCAGCTCTGTATTCCTGAATGAAAGTGAAAATGGCATTAATAAATATGACTCCTGTAATTGCTAATCCGAGAGTTAACATTCCTTCTCCGGGGTGCAGTGATTCCGACAGAATAGCAAGACACGCTCCTATCCATAAGAGGATGGCAAGAAAATGAGTAAATTGTTTAATAAATTTTATGAAAAGAGGTGTTTTTCCAAGTTCCTCAATCTCATTCGGACCGAATTCTGTAAATCGTTTTTTAGCTTCTTCTTCGGTTAATCCATTTTCTGAAGTTACAAGTGTTTGGAAGACCTCTTCTTTTGTGAGGCTATGAATCTTCATGCCCTGGTTTAAAGATTATAAGATTACATGGTGTATTTTTAAGTAATTCCTCAACAGGATTTCCTAACAATAATGAATTTAAAAGATTCCTTTCACTTGCACCCATAATGATAAGGTCATGCCTTTTTGAGGCTGCCTCAATTGTTATACTTTTCCCTATTGCACCCGGTGCAAGCTTTCCTTCATGTGCAATCCCATATTTCTTAAGATATTCAATAAAATTCAAAATGTCCTTTGGTAATCTTTTTGTCCACTCAAAAGGGGTGAGATGAATTTCACCTTGAAAAAACTTGGTAAAAGGTTTTGGTGAATGAAAGACAAATACTTTTGAATTAAAGCCTTCTGCCATCTTTGCAGTAAAATATGCCCTTTCTTTTACATTGTTAATCTTTGCTTTTAAAGGGACAAGGATGTGTTTAGGATATAGTTTTCCTATATGGACTATTCTTACAAGAGCCACTGAACAAGGAACTCGTAAAGACAGAGTTCTTGCAATAGTGCCGGCATAGAACCTTTTCTCAATATCTTCTCTTCGGGTAGCTGTGAAAACAATGTCAATTCCCTCATGTTTTACAATTTTATTTATCTCACTAACCGGTTCTCCTGTTCCAGTGATACTTTCTGTTTTTATCCCCATCTCCTCTGCCTTAATAAAAATTCTTTTCATAGCATTTTCAGCCTTATCAAAACTTGAACGGGAGATACCCGTCTCAGCAATGAAGCAGATGTATAATTTTGCCCCGCATGCCTTAGCGAGATAAATAGCATATCTTGCAGAGATTTCTGAATTCAGGTGTTCATTAACAGCAGCAAGTATCTTTGAATACATTTTTAGTATATTCTAATTAAAATCTTAGTAATTTGCATATTTATTAAAAAAGAGTAAGAATAATCTATGAACTTTGAGGAGATAATTGCTATCAGAGAGGCTTTTAGAAATGTAAAAAAAAGGCAGGCTGAAAATATGCCTCCTGACCTTAATGAAAAATTTAAGAGATTGAGAGTCGTAAGAGAGATTTCTGTTGGAAATAATGATCTCATAAAGAAAGCTGTAGAAAGGATTGAGGCAAATGGCATTAAGGTATTAATGGCGAAAAGCGGAGATGAAGCAATCCGTATAATCCTTGAAAGATTAAAAGATGAGAAAGTTATCGTTAAATCTAAATCTAATGTAACAAAAGAGATTAGACTAACTGAAGAACTTGAGTCTAAAGGGATAAAAGTTGTTGAAACAGATATTGGAGACAGGATCCTTCAGGTCTTAAAGGAAAAACCCTCTCATCCTACAGGGCCAATTTCACACTTGCCTGCAAGAAGGATTTCACAGCAACTTTCAAAGATTTATGGAGTCCAGATAAACGAAAGACCTGAAGATATTGTCGAGTTTGTTAGAAATGAAGTACGTGAAAATATTAAAAGGTCAAACATAGGAATTACTGGCGCCAATGCCATAACTGCAGAGGAAGGCTCAATTGTTCTTGCTCACAATGAGGGAAATATTTCTGAAGTTATACGCAAGGAAAAACATATTGTAGTTACAGCTATTGACAAGGTTTATCCATCAGTTGAAGAAGCCTTAAATATGTTAAAAGTTATAACATATAATGCCACTGGCTCTCTTATACCATCTTTTGTTGAGATAATAAGTAGTGTGAGCAAGACTGCTGATGTTGAGAAGAAGTTCTTTAAAGGAGTTCATTCACCTGCAGAGATAATACTTATTCTTCTTGATAATAATAGGACGGAAATCATGGAAAAGGGTTTCAAGGAATTACTCTTTTGTATTGATTGTGGTAACTGTCTTCTGTATTGCCCTATGTATAATACTGTTGGTAATTACTTTGGTGAAGAAAAATATTTAGGTGGCAAGGGACTTGTTTTACAAAGCCTTACAAAAGAAGAAGTCAATAAGAAGCTGGAATTTTGTCTAACATGTGGAAAGTGTAAGAAGAACTGTCCTTTATCAATAGACATTCCCTCAATTATTAGAAATGTTAGAAGCAAAAACCTCTCTCATGAAGCCTATACTTTCTTAAAGTCCCACCTTATGTGGCTTTACTATGTTTTGCGTTTAAAGGTATGGTCTAACCTGAAA
>JACAEY010000115.1 GCA_013388605.1 Nitrospirota bacterium
CTATTATGTTTAAACCTTCACCTGACTTTAATCACTATTGATAATCTTTGGCTGAGACCTCTGCTTCGACCCTGGGACTCATCGAGGTTACCCGTGATTTTGCTTCTAAAATCGGTTCTCATACCTGTCTTTCTAAGAGCATGAAGTATTATTTTGGACAGATGTGATTAAAATATTAAAATAACAAAAATAATGGTCATCGGTGTTCCAAAAGAGATTAAACCTGCGGAGAATAGAATAGCAATTGTCCCAGGAGGTGTAGAGACCCTTGTCCAGAGGGGACATAAGGTTCTCATCGAAAAGGGCGCAGGAATTGGAAGCGGTTTCAGCGATATTGAGTTCATAAAAGCAGGAGCTAAGATCATCAATAATCATGAAGAACTTCTTTCCAAGTCAGAACTACTCCTTAAGGTAAAAGAGCCATTACCAAATGAATATAAATTTCTCAGGCAAGGACAAATTCTATTTACCTATCTTCATCTTGCCGCTTCAGAGGATCTTACTCTTAATCTAATAAAAAGGAAGATTATAGGGATTGCATATGAGACCGTTCAAACAGAAGATGGTTTTCTCCCACTCTTAGCTCCTATGAGTGAGATTGCTGGAAGGATGGCACCTCTGGAAGGGGCTAAATATCTGGAGGAGACATATGGTGGAAGAGGAGTCCTTCTGAGTGGTGTAGCTGGTGTTCCACCTGCAAACGTAGTAATCTTAGGAGGAGGAAATGTTGGCTATAATGCTGCTCGTATCGCACTCGGGATGGGAGCATCTGCAACACTACTCGATATAAATCCAATAAAATTAAGAATGTTTGACGAGATATTTCAGGGAAGGGTTACAACAATGATTGCCGATAACTATAACATCAGGATGGTAGCAAGTTATGCAGACCTTCTTATATGTGCAGTCCTGATACCCGGAGCCAAAGCCCCCCGTTTGATTACTCGCAAAATCCTTAAGACTATGAGGCAGGGAGCAGTTATAGTAGATGTCTCTATTGATCAAGGAGGATGTGCTGAGACCTCTCGTCCAACTACACACTCTGAGCCAATTTACAAAGAAGAAGGGATTATCCATTACGCTGTGTCGAATATGCCAGGTGCAGTCCCTCGAACATCCACTCGTGCATTAACGCTCAATACCCTCCCATATGTGCTTGAGATTGCAGAGAAAGGCTGGGAAAATGCTGTAATGGAAAATCACGCTTTATCTAAAGGAGTAAATTTAGTTGAAGGTAAGATTACACATCAAGCAGTAGCAGAAGCCCTTAATCTTAAATACACACCGCTGAAAGAGGTTTTAAAAGAATATACACAAGCCCAATCCATCTACTGAATGAAAGGCCTTCAATAATATATTCTTCTACATAATATAAATGCTTTTTCGGATTAAAAGATAAAAACTGTCTTAGTGAAGTTTTTTATTGACAAAACATATTTTTTAGTGTATTTTTTTCTCAAATATGGTGCTTCCGATAAAACCTTTCAGAAGAAAAGGAAGCGGAAGGCAATTAAAAAGAGCCGAACTTAAGAAGGATAAGCCTTCTTGTAAGTTCGGTATTTTTGTTGAAAGGAGGTGATTATGGAGCTAAGTATGAATAACCTAAATATGCAAGATGAAATTCCAAGAGTTGCAGCACAACTATATCAGTATAGTGGTTGTATTGAAGGACGCGATTTGGAAAACTGGGTTGCAGCAGAGAGAATTTTAAGATCAGGTGAGGAATTTTGTGACATGTTCATGCAAATGTTAATTCAGAAACCTATAGCTGCATCAAAACTGATGGAAGCAGTAAAGTTGCTAATAGACCTTGAAGAAAAACAGCAGTTGGACAAACTAATTGAATCTCCTCAATAGAGAAGGAAGATAACTTTTTAATTTATAAAATTTAACCTTAATATAAGGAAAAGGGTGGAGAGCTTATTTTTTCATATCTTTATAAGCCTCTTGTTAGTCTCCTTTAAACTCTGTCTAATGCCTGTTTGAGGTCGGCTATAAGGTCATCAACATCTTCCAGACCAAGTGCGATGCGAACAAGATTATCCACCATTCCAATTGAATGACGGTAATCCTCAGGATAATCAAAAAATGACATCGTTGACATCTGAGTTACAAGGCTCTCACTTCCTCCAAGACTTGGTGTTATAAGAAATAGTTCAAGAGAATCAATAAATCTTCGGGTCTCTTTATCTCCCCCTTTAATAAGAAAAGAAATTACACTCCCGAATCCCCGCATCTGTTGTATAGCAATTCTGTGATCAGGATGAGATTCCAGACCAGGATACCATATTTTTTCTACCTTTGGATGAGACTCGAGCATTCTGGCAACAGCAAGCCCTGCGCGATTGTGGTGCTCCATTCTTAGTGCAAAAGTCTTGAGACCTCTTTCAAGAAGAAAAGAGGTAAAGGGTCCCGGGGTGGCACCAATCATACGCTGCAAACGATATACCTCATTCAGAAGTTCATGCCTACCGAGTGTTACTCCAGCAAGCAGATCATTATGTCCACCAAGATACTTAGTTGCAGAATGGATAACTATATCAACACCCATCTCAAGAGGTCTGATATTATAAGGTGTAGCAAGTGTTGCATCAATAATGGTCATTACTCCATATTGTTTAGCAACCTTAACAACCGCAGGGATGTCCAGCACGCGCAGATAGGGATTGGTAGGAGATTCAGTAAATATAATATTGGTGTTGGGCTGAATAGCCTTGGCAATAGCTTCAGCATCAGGGTTAACAAAAGAGACCTGAATACCAAACTCATTCAGCAGAGTTGTTGCAAAATCACGGGTCTGTCTATAACAATCATTTGTAAATATAATATGACCGTTGCGTTTCATGTAAGCCATCAAAGTCATTATTACCGCGCTCATACCTGTAGCAAATAGAAGAGCACTCTCTGCACCTTCAATAGCAGCAAGCTTTCTTTCACATTCCTGTTGAGTAGGATTTCCATAACGACCATATTCATGCTCACGAACTACTCGACCCTCACTCTTTGCCTTCATAAATTCAAGGACATCAGCAGTAGAATCAAAGTAATAATTGGATGTCTGGACGATTGGCGTTGATACTGAATAGTGTGCTTTTGGAGTTCTGCGAAAACCATGAATGGCAAGAGTTGCTGTTCTCCAGTTCTTTATCCTCGATGATTTTTTAGACATTCCTCTCCTCCCCTTCTGCAAAACCTGCTGAAGAGCTTCCTTGACTGCTTTAACATTAGATGGAAGCTCAATTGGTCTATTTGCATATCTTGTGGGAAACCCTATAGTCCCCTCGTGGTAGCGAACCTTAAAATCTGTGAACTTCAGTCCGTGGGCTGTTGAAATAACAACTACTCGTTCAGATTTATCCATCTTTCCTGCCCTGAGCAATTTTATCAGTGCTGCCAGTGCAACACCTGTATGCGGGCAGTTAAACATGCCTGTTGTATCACCAAGTGCAGCAGCATCAGCAAGCTCCTGTTCAGTAGCCTGCTCAACAATTCCATTGAATTGTTTTAATATTCTTATCGCCTTCTCAACACTAACAGGATTGCCTATCTGGATTGCACTTGCCAATGTCTTCTGTGCATGGATAGGCTCAAAGGTCTCAAAATTATTCTTATAAGAAAGATAGAGTGGATTTGCCCTTTCAGCCTGAGCAACAACTATGCGCGGTAGTCTGGAAATAACGCCAAGTTCTCTCATCATAAGGAGTCCACTTCCAAGGGCTGATACGTTTCCGAGATTTCCCCCGGGGATAATAATCACATCGGGCACTTCCCAATCAAATTGCTGGACTATTTCGATACCCACTGTCTTCTGACCCTCAATCCGTAATGAGTTCATTGAATTTGCAAGATAGATTGATTCATCCTTTGTTATCTCCTGCACCACTTTCATACAACCATCAAAGTCAGCATCAAGGGACAAAACGAGTGCCCCATTTGAAATTGGTTGAACAAGTTGTTCTACTGAGATTTTACCTCTTGGGAGTAATACAATGGACTGGATGCCAGCAGCGGAACAATATACAGCCAGAGCGGCTGAGGTATCTCCAGTAGAAGCACAGGCAACAGCCTTTATTGGTGCGCCTTCGCTGATCATCTGTTTAACCTGTGATACGAGAACAGTCATACCGAGATCTTTGAAAGAACCACTGTGAGAATTCCCACATAGTTTTATCCATAAATCATTTAACCCAATAATTTTACCGAATCGCTCTGCCCAGAACAGATTAGTTCCACCTTCATAAAGTGAGACTATATTCTCATTGTCAATCTGGGGTAAAACCCATTCTTTCTTACCCCATACCCCTGATCCATATGGCCATTCAGTTGATTTATAGCGGTCATCAAACAGCCTTTTCCATATCTTTGCATCACGGTCTGCAAGGGCATGAAGGTCATGCTGAACCTCAAGTAATGAACCGCAAGTCTTGCATTTATAAATTATTGAATTCAAAGGATAGCTTGCCCTACATTGCTCGTTAATACATTGAAACCATGCTCTATACGACATATAGCCCTTTCTTAAATTATACTAAGAAACATACCTGTCCAAAATTAGAGACAAAATATCTCAAACAGCTACGACTAATGGAAATCCACCATAGATCAGTTTTCTATCTCAGAAAATAAGTTCTAAATTTTAAATTAAAAATATTATAAGGATATATGTTTATAATTATAACAGTAGCTCTATTTTTAGACAAATCTGAAAAAATGCTCTAAAATTATATTACATGCAGGAAAAAGACGGAGAAAAACTTTATAGAAAGGGCTTAGAAGCCCTCAACAGAGGTGATACATTATCTGCCCTTTCTTATTTTGAGAGGGCAATAAATATTGAAAGAAGTCCTTCTGTATGTTCAGGCTATGCCTACTGCATAGCAAAAGAAAGAGGACAGATAAGTAATGCAATTTCATTATGCGAGGAAGCAATACAAAAAGAGCCTCAGAATACATTTCACTATCTCAACCTCGGCAGGATATATCTTATTCACAATAACAGGGCAGAAGCCATAAAGACATTCAGAGAAGCCTTAAAGTATGAAGAAAATCCTGTTATCATTGAAATTTTGAACACCCTTGGTTTAAGAAGACCGCCCGTTATTAAATTTCTAAAAAGAAACAATCCAGTAAATAAATATCTTGGGATTATCTTAAGAACAAATAGGTGGCGGAAACCCCTTTATGCATTAATTATATCATTTATAGCAATAACCACATTGTTCATCTTCCTATATATCCCTTCAGAAAAACCCAAGATACCTATTTCCGAAGTTAATCCAGAAAGTCCTATAAAACCTTTAGAGGTTAAACCTGAGGTGCCATCTACAACGCCAGAAGAAATCAAATCCAAACCTCCTTCTCCAGAGTTAGAAGTTAGTCCTGACAAGGCAACTCAAAAAGTAGAAGTTAGACCTAAGGATAACCATATATTAGAAACAAAACAGGACATTCATACCCTTGAACTTATAGCAGAAGATTCAACATGGATTCATCTAAACATAGATGAAGGTAAGTCCAGGGAAATACTTTTGAATCAGGGAGAACATATAAAGTTGAATGCAAAAAAGACCTTCTCTTTAAAAATTGGCAATGCAGGTGGAGTAAAACTCATCTTTGATGGAAAAGAGGTAGCAACACCTAAAGAAAAAGGAAAGGTTATAACTATAACATTACCATTGTCTTATGATTCTACAAGTGAAACATCAAAGAAAAATATTGATACGGAGTAGCTTTCTATCTAATAATCTCAGCGGTAAAGGTGTATAACTCTGCATCTTTCCAGGCATCTCTTGGTAGACCAGCTTTCAAGCAAACCTGCTCAAGAAACTCCTCTCTATTCCATCCAAACTCTGTTGCAACTTGAGGGAGAAGGAGTCCACTATGTAGACCTTTACTTATATAGAGACCATGCTTCCCCACCTGAATATTCTTTATATTATTTAAACGCAAAAAAGGAGAGAGAATAGAGATTTCTATTTCCATATCTTTCAGTTCTTCCTTTGTCATAGGAGAAAATCTTGGATCACTTGAACACGCTGCAACAGCATTTTTTATAATTGACTGGTAAAGAGGCATAATTGCCTGGATATGACCGATGCACCCCCTTAGTAAACCTCTCTCTTTTATCGTAACAAAGACAGCTCCATCTGTCTTGAATTTCGGGTTCTTCACTTCGATTACAGGCTCTTTTTGGTTTATCACATATTCAGTGATTGCCTTTTTTGCAATATTAATTAATTCTTTTTTTTCTTCATTTGTATATGGACTTTTAAAAAGACCTAACGATACATATCCAACTACCCTCTCTTTTTCACCTGTAACATCGCCTGAATTTGCCTGTTTAAATACAACACCAAGGTTCGCACCACACCTCTTTGCAACCTCCATCGCTACCATAACAGGAACCGCTCCACACATCTCTGACTTTCCACTCCTAAGTAGATCTACCGTATCTTTTATAGAAATCTTTTCTATTGCAGATATAATCTTGCTATCCATCTCATTTGCAGTTATATAATCATAATAATGTGATAGATCAGTACTCGCTACAATTAAAGCCTTTTCATCGAATATCTCGGTCAATTTCATAATGAGATGCTCAAAAGTCTTTCCTTTGGCTGAGCCGAGAAGAATCGGGATTATAGTAAAATCCTTGAGAATAGTCTGTAGAAAGGGTAATTGAACCTCAAGTGAATGTTCTCCATCATATACTTCAGGAGAAAATCTAACATCGGCAGACTCGTTCAACAGACTTGTTGCAAGACTCTCGTTTACTTTTACATCACCAAGGGGTGTCTTAAAACTGCCTTTTGTATAAACAGAAGCACCTTTTAGAGCACTCCGGTGGCTCGGTCCAATGAGTACCACCTTGTTAATATCACTTCCCTCAATCTGTTTATATCCATATGCTGCAACCTGACCGGAATACATATAACCTGCATGTGGCGAGATGAGTGCTATCAATCTCCCCTGAGCCTTGCTCTTTTCTACTTTTGAAAGAAACTCCTCAACAGATTTTTTTAATGTGTCTTTATCAGATGGATAGAATGTTCCAGCTACTGCTGGTTCTTTTACATCTACATTTTCAGCACTACAACCAGGGGAAAAGGCAATAAATAATAAATAAATAAATATTAAGATTCTCAATCTAACTTTCTCCAGAACATGGCCTCTTTAGGTTTTTCTTCTGCCTTTGTTTTCTTCTTAAATAAATGGATCAATCCACCTATTAAAAAAAATCTGAAGAATTCCCTCCTTGTTAACATATCTACCTCCTAAAAATATATTCTTCTAACTCCATACCCCGGCAATGGACGTACTACAGAACTTGCATTTTCCATTTACAATATTATTCTGCTTAATAAAATACCCTATCCTTTCTATGAGCATCTTTTTACACTTCGGGCAGTAAGTACTTTCACCTTCATGTCTTATATTTCCTATATATACAAACCTTAAACCCACTTCCATCGCAGTCTTTCTTGCTTCTGTAAGAGTCTCAACAGGTGTTGGTGGGAGATTATTCAGTTTATAATGTGGAATAAACCTTGAAAAATGTAAAGGCACATCAGACCCGAGGTTCTTGGATATCCATCTGCACATCTCTTTGATAATCTTCATATCATCATTTAGTGTCGGGATAACGAGATTCGTTATCTCAAGCCATACATTTTCATGTTTGAGAACAATGAGGGAATTTAGAACAGGTTTTAGACTTCCATTGCATATCCTGTTGTAAAAGTCCTCTGTAAATCCCTTTAAATCAATATTTGCCGCATTCATATATTTAGATAATTTTCTTAGAGGTTTTTCATTAATGTAACCACATGAGTGCATCGTGTTTTTAACTCCATATTTCTTGGCAATGACAGATGTATCATACATGTATTCATAAAATACAGTTGGTTCAGTATATGTATAACTGATTGACCTGCATTCATAAAAGATCGCTTTCCTTACAACCTCATCAGGAGGAAGATCATATGTATCAGTATCCTCTGGTCTTGCCTGTGATATCTGCCAGTTCTGACAGAACTTACAGCTTAGCACACACCCTGCGGTAGCGATTGAGAACGCTGTAGTTCCTGGAAGGAAATGTGAAAACGGTTTTTTCTCTATAGGGTCAATATTTACTGCACAAGGTTTTCCATATACAAGGCTATATAGAATACCATCTTTATTCATTCTTGCCCTGCATCTACTATGTTGTCCATTATCCAGCACACACCCATTAGGGCAAAGCTCACACTGAACTATCTTTGGCATAGCTTATTATAATATTTCTTAACGTATATTATTAACCTGAATTATGCAAGGCTCACTATAAAACCTGTTAAGTAGTCTTTCCTGTAACTAAACTCAACACCATTACTGCAGAGACTGCTTTTATCCCAGCTACTATAAAAAGTGTATTCTTTATGCCAAAGAGGGGAATTAGAATTATTGCTGGAATAAATGCACCCAAGACTGCCCCTGTCAGGTCAAGACCATAAAGCCTACCAGCTACCCCTGTTTCATCCCAGAAAATGTTTGCTAAATTGAACTCCCTACCTGCAATTATACCTAAAAGGAAATTCAATACATAAAAAAGAATCTCTATCTTAAAAAATATAGATGAGACAAAGGCAAGTCCTACACTCAAAATCTCTAAAAAAAATATATTCCTCAATAATTTTTTAGGTGGTCTTAAAATATGTGAACCTGTCCAGAGTCCTATCATAAATGTTGCTGATAGTATCCCTATTTTTTCATATACATATCCATATATAGATTGATATGCAAGTAATACTGCAATTATTAATGCCATTCCTGAAAACCCCGTTGTGAAAATACAGAAAGAAATCACTCTATTTCTTTGCCTGAATATTAAAGGAGTAACGATTATAGTAATGGACAATAATAAAGATATAAAATGCCATTCTCTTAGTTTAATTAGGTATCTGAGTGCTTTACCACCATGAACTTCTGACCATAAAATTAAATTATATAAATAAGAAGAAGGTCGCAGGTCTTTATTAATGAGATAAATTTCAGCAAGCCTTTTTTTAACATAATCGGTCCCAAATTTTGAAAAGATGTCATAGAAAAGAAACTGGCTGAAATGTCTTGTATGTATTCTTCTATTAACAAATCTTTTTTCAAGTTTTTCAGCATCAGTATTTATAAAACCATCAGATGCAAAAAAACCACTATATTCCTGTGTTGTTACCTCAACATGCCTGAAGACAGATTTGAGTGAATTATAGATAGAGCCATTAGCTGTCTGCATACTCCTTCCTATATATCCTGCAGATTGTGGTAGTGTTATTGATAGTATTCCGTCATTATTCAATACAATTCTTACCTCCTTAAAAAAATCGGTCGTATAAAATCTGTTAATGCTTGCTGTAACAGGTGGTGGAAGGTTTAATATAATGAGGTCGTATTCCTGTCTTTTCAATCTCTTTATGAACCTTCGCCCATCCTCCACTATAATGTCAACTCTGCTATCTCTTAAAGCATCCTTATCCTCCTTCATGTTGATAAGCCTCATTGATACATCTATTAACTTCCTGTCAAGTTCTAAAAAATCTATCCTACTAATAGGATATTTCAAAAATTCCTTCAGTGTTCCTAATGAACCTCCAACAATAAGTATTCTTGATGGATTAGGATGAAGAGTCATTGGCAGGTGCGTTTTAAGCTCCTCTGAAGGTCTATCAGGATAAGTAAAAAAAATCTGTCCATTA
>JACAEY010000041.1 GCA_013388605.1 Nitrospirota bacterium
ATTCAAAATTTACTCTATCCTTATCTTTCCTTTCTCAACTCTTACCCCGTATCTGCTTCCAGCGTATTTTTTGATACTTGTTATAAGGTAATATGGCTGTAATGTCTCATCTTCAATATGTTCTTTTAGAGTCCTGTTAATTTTGCTTATATTCTGCCTGATTGTATTCTGCTCAAGACCTTCTGGATATTTATTTAGTAATTCATCTGCCCTTAAAGGCTGGTTTTTATAAATTGTCTTATAATCCTTAGCCATATTATCAAGTGCAGGTCTGCTTGAGAAGTCAACTATAGGTGGAAAACAATCTGTGCAGTTAAGACAGTATGCCTTATCAGGATATTTGCAATTGTCCGTTTTCTGTCTTATATATGCTGTGTAAATCATTAACTGAAAAGGCACCATATCAATTGGAATGTCTCCTATATAGACCGTTCTTTCATTAAGATTAATTCTCAAAAAGGGTTGTGTTAATGCTGTATCTATCTCTTTCTGACTCTCCTGAACAAGCTCCTTAAAACTCTTACCATTAAAAGGTATTTTATCCTTGAGCCTGATAAATGGGAGTTCAGCAAGGAATATCTCTGCATCCCTCGTATGAAGTTCTATCCCATCTTTCTTTAGGACCCTGTCTTTCACGGGCTTATAATAGAAATCGGGATTAGACTCAAACTCAGGGGTTACAAGTACATGATATAACCTATCCCACGGTCTTCCAAAAAGCTGGAGGGCAGAACCAAGGTAGAAACTCATTGTCTTCCTGCCACCTGCGAGTGAGCAGTGAAGCCTTATCTTTTCATCCCTTGCATTATCCTTGACAAAATTTGTAATAAAATCTCCAAGTGTCTCATTATCTGTCACTTTTCTTATATCATCGAGGGCATTGCCATTGTGGTCTTTGACAACTATAATAGATTCATCATTAAGAATACTTTTATTAAGATTAAATTCCTTACAGAATTCCTTGAATCTTCCTGTCTCAATAAGATTCTTCTTTATAAGATTCTTTCCCTGTGTAGTAGTAATGATATGTATTTCATCAGGATGAACTGGAGGGTTCTGGTTTATCAGGGCATAAATGGTCTCTGTAATTATCTGTGGCGTTGTCCCGGCAACAAAGATAAATACTTCTCTGAAGTTATTATGTTTCATGAGGGAATTATAATGTTCCTCGCAGCTTTGCTCAAGAAAAACAATATTTCTACAATATTTCTCTTATTTCATATTTCCCCAATCCAAAGGCTGTGCCTTTGCCTACATGAAGGACTTCTCCAGCCTCGATTATTTGCATAAATGGTTCAAAATTACCTTTAAAAGTTATTTCTCCTACAAAACCTCCCATCTTCATCCTTGCATCCTGTCTTGTTGAATATCTTTCCCAGTCATACCATTTCAAATGCCGTTCTTTTACACTTACATTTTTAGCTAACTCTATTATTTTCTTAAAAACCACTTCTGAAGGATCTCCCCCACAGTGGAAATAAGAAAGAAGTGAGAGCCTTCGTAAGAGATTCCTTATGAGGATATGGAATTCGAGGTCAAGCGTGAGGTGTCCATTATAAAGGATTCTTGTAGGGGTAAGAAAATTAATTGTTAAAAGATTAATTTTAGAATGCATGCGATTTAAGTCTTCAGATTCTAAATTTAAAAAGTAAGATTTAAGATTAGATAATGAAGATGGTTTCAGGGTTTTAGTTTCTGAATCATAGATTTTCTTTCCATCGCAAATTACATTCTTCAACTCATATTTCGCTTTACCTTTTCCTATCCCTATCCTACCGAGTTCATCAAAGGTAAAAATAAAATAAGGAAGGTAATCTATGGCTTTTCCGATGAGGATCAGTCCAAAACCGAGTTCTGTGCCTGGTGAGTATCCATGTCTTTTTTCTGATGGTGGTTCGATAATGAATGGATGAGGGGCTGATGGATATTTCCTCATTATTTTTGTATCTGAAGGAGGTGGTGTCTCAAATATATAGGAATATATGCATTTTTCTTTAAGAAGGCATTCAGAACATTCTTTATCTTTTAATGCACACACTACTTTTTTGAATGCATATCCAAACCCTCCTCTTAGTGTTGAACCTTTGTATGAAGGAAGTATCAGAGATTCCAAAGGCATCAAATTGAACCTGAATGAAGCCGTATTTATATACATCTTTACCCCCTATTGCCGGCATCATACAGCAAATCTTAAAGATATGAATATTTATGGCGAGTATTTTATATAATTTTCCCAATAAAATAAAAGCTCTTTTGTTGCTTTTAGGTCTCCGACACAATACCTTGCAATATCAAGATATCTTTTCGACTTGAATAAATCCCTGACTTCATCCCCTGTGATGCCACCTTCTTTAGGGCTTTTGATTCCAAAAGTCTTACACCACATATCGAGATTAAACCTCCTTCTTGAGGCACCATAAAAGGTAAGCTGTTCAAGTAGGTCTATATGGATATCATTATATCTATTTGGCATCAGATCTTTTTTAGGTTTTATCCTGTGGACCGCTGAACGGATTAATATAAATGGACAGTCAAAGCTTCTGCCATTAAAGGTTATAAACTGGTCACATCTTTTTATTACATCCCAGAACTTCTCGAGGATTTCCTTCTCTGTGCACGTTTCGAAACGGATACCGTCTTCTTCAAATGGAAGCAAAGGGTCTCCCTCATTACGAAAAAAAACCATACCCTTTTCTGTATCTGGATCGAGGAGTCCTATTGTGATGATCTCACCAGTAAGTGGATAGAAAGAGAGGCGATCTTTAATCTCTGCCTTTTCATCCTCAGTCTCTGCATATCTTAGAAGGTATTCTTTGGTTGTTTTATCGAGGGATTCAAAGTCTTTACCTATGGTCTCTATATCAAAAATTATTCGAGACATCCAAAATCTAAATTTTCTATGATGCCTTCGGTAGCTCTTTAAAGACCTTCCATGTCTTAAGAAGGTCTATTGCCCTTTGTAGCTGGGTGTCTTCTTTTTCTTCTACTTCAACAGGCACCATCTCTTCAGGCTCTTTTGGTTCCTCTTCCTGGATACCATCCTCATTGTTCTTAAGGTGTCTCTCAAGGTCTTTTTCCCTTATCACAGGATGTGCCTTGCTCTTTTCCTTTGATTCAAGTTTTACCAAGATATCAGGGACTATTCCTGTTGCCTGTATAGACGTGCCTTCAGGTGTATAATACATAGCTGTTGTTAACCTTAGACCTGAGCCATCACTCAATGGTATTACTGATTGCACAGACCCCTTTCCAAAAGTCTTTGTGCCAAGGATTACAGCCCTGTTCCAGTCTTTTAATGCTCCAGCTACTATTTCTGAAGCACTTGCACTCCCTTCATTTACTAATACAATCATAGGCACATCACATATTAATCCATCTTTCTCAGTGCGGTATTCTGTCCTTTCACCCTTTCTACCTTTTATATAAACTATAAGTTTATCAGGTGGCAGAAACTGGCTTGCAACATCTACCGCACTGTTAAGCAAGCCGCCGGGATTATTCCTTAGGTCGAGAATAAGGGCGTTTATCTTCTCCTGAGATAGTTTCTCAAGTGCAGTAACAAGGTCATTGGCTGTCTGTTCCTGAAATTGACTTATCTTCACATATCCTATATTATCTTCAAGAACCTTATACTTAACGCTCTTTATCTTTATCGTCTCGCGAATGATTGTAAAATCCTTTGTCTCTTTCCATCCCTCTCTGAGTATTGTTATTGTTACGGAGGTCTTAGGTGCCCCTCTCATCTTGCTAACTGCATCATGAAGACCCATATCTTTTGTAAATTCATTATTTATCTTTATTATTCTGTCACCTGCTTTAATACCTGCTTTATCAGCAGGTGTATCTTCTATCGGAGCTATGACTGTTAGCATCCCATCTTTAATTCCTATCTGAATGCCTATCCCTCCAAACTCTCCCCTGGTTTCAGCCTGCATCTCTTTATACGCTTCTGGATTCAGGAATCCTGAATGGGGATCCAGGGAACTGAGCATACCTTTTATTGCACCATATACAAGATCCTTTGGTTTTGCCTCTTCTACATAGTTTTTTCTAACAAGAGAGAATGCTTCTGAAAATATCTTCAGTTCTTCGTAACCCTCTCCTTCTGCACCCATCCCAGACCATTTTCCTATAAATATGCCTGCTGAACCAACAACAATAATAAGAATTAATGTTAAGATTATACGCTTCTTATTCACCTTACCTCCAAAAGATTGTTTCCATATATTTATTTTCTTTTTAACCACTGTAATGGATCGAGGGGCTTGCCTTTATAACGGAGTTCAAAATAAAGGCCAGGCACATCCACGATGCCCGAATTTCCGATACGTCCTATTATCTGACCATTATTTATTATATCTCCAACCTTTGAAAAAATCTCTGATAGACTCCCGTACAATGTGTGGTAACCATCGCCGTGGTTTACAATCATCAGTTGCCCATAACCTTTAAACCATTCTGCAAAGACTACCTTACCAGTATGAACAGCCTTTGCAAAAAGGTCTTCTCCTGCCTGAATAAATATACCGCTTCTGAAAATAGGGGTATTGAATATCGGATCTTTCTGTGAACCATACGGGATTGCTACTCTACCTTCCACAGGCCATGGGAGTTTCCCTTTGAGAGCTGTAAACCCTTTTGCATAATATGTATCACCTATTTCAGATTTTCTTATTATCTCAAGTAGTCTCTTAGAAGCCTCTTTCAATTCCCTCAACATCTTTTCATGAGAAGATTTCTCATTTTGAACTGAAGCGAGGATTACCTTTTTATCTTTTTTCTCCTTTGAAAGTTTTTCCTCTTCAGATTTTATCTTGGATTCGTTTTTAATTAGTTCAGCCTTTAATGCAAAAAGCTGTCTTTCTTTTGCATTAAATCCTTCAAGATTTCTACGATAATCAAGAAGTAGCCTGCTTTCATAAGTAGAGAGATACTGAAGAAACTTCCATCTTCTCATCAATGAAGACAAATTATCTGTTCCTGAAAGCAATATAACAATATCAGATTGATATCTGTTTTTCTGCATAGCCCTTAGTTTTCTCTTTATCCATTCCTTCTGTTGTTCTATGCTTTTTTTGCTTTTTGAAATCTCTGATTCAACCCTCAATATTTCCCTCTCATTATCCTTCAGTCTTTTTCTGTATTTTCTGAGTTCTGCTTCTGCTAAACTGAGCGCTTTATCTGTTGCTTCTAATTCTGAGAGTATAGAACTCTCTCTTCTCTCTATCCTTCTGAGTTTTTCCCTTCGCTCCTTTATCTCCTTCTGTATCTTCTTATATTCTTCATGAGGATTAG
>JACAEY010000132.1 GCA_013388605.1 Nitrospirota bacterium
CCGGTTATGTGTATATCGCTCTGGACAAATACTTACGGATATCATAGGCGGTTCATGGGAAACCTCTTCTACTGTACTACTTGTCATCACATAATTATTCCCATCGAATCGTGTTGTTACAAGAACCACCATGTTCTCAAGTCCTGCTTGATAGATAAATTTTATTTTCTTTTCAACCTTCTTCAAAATTAAATTCCCTTAAATCCTTATTTAAATAAGCACAAAGGGAAGAATCTTTCCGGCACCTTTGTCGATTTTCCCATGCATTATTAATTTTTCTATTCCTGACATTGGCAAAAGGTTTCATCCAGTGACACATTTTAATACCACCATATGGCATAATCTGTAATCCACCAAGCCAACTCCGGCATTCATTCTTCTTCTTTTCATAATCATGTGAGTGGACTTTGAAAGACAGGCGATCTGGATCATTGAAGTAGTTTTCTATAAGGTCTAAATTTTCAAATGAATTCAAAACAGGATAACCTCGTTCTTTGAGATCTTTTAATTTCTGGATATTAAACGATAAAGCACTCAAATCAGTAATCCAGAGAGGATTATCCTTATACCAATTCGGATCACCAAGTTGTTTTGAGTAATAGACAGGTTCTAATGCCTGGAATTCAACACCATCAATCTGAAGATCACGTGCGAGAACAACAATGTTAGGTAAGTCCTCTACATTGAGACTCATAATACTCGTCTTGGCCCATACTTTCAAACCTTTGTTCCATTTATCTCTCTTCTGTGCCAGGGTCTGTAATGCATAGGTTGCTTTTTCGAAGAATCCCTTTCTTCCCCGAATATTATCATGAATTTCAGATCGACTACCGTCTAAGGAAATTTTGATCCTTTTAACACCGCTTTGAGCTAATCTCCCGGCCTTATCCTCATCCATTAGATACCCATTTGTTAGAAATTCCACCCAGAAACCTAAGTTTGCAGCATACTCTACGATTTCAATAGCATCTTTTTTCAAGAGTGTTTCTCCACCAGTTATGGAAATGAAAACCGGGCCAAGCCACCTTCTCAATTCATGAAAGGTTTTTTTCCATTCCACTGTGGTCATCTCCTCCACAGGAGGTAGCTTCCAGCTATGGCAATGCAGACACCTTGCATTACAACGGTTTGTAAGAAGGATAATTGCACTAGTGGGTCTTCCAAAAGAGCTATCTGTAAAGTATGCCAGTTCCTGAAGAAGCCTTGAATAGCAATAATTAAAACCGGAAAGTGAGAATGGGTTTACCTCCCTTATTCTTTTCAATTTTTCTAATAATTTCTTCTTCATATATAATTGCTATTAACCCTTTTACCTGTTTTGTCGGTTCCTGTGTTGTATATCTGACATTTGGTCACTTCTGAATAAATCTCAGCATATTCATTGATAATGGACTTTCATGATTTTAAGTTAAGGTAGGATAATAGAATAAAAAACCTATATTACCACTGGAAACTCTGGATTACTATTATGCCATTCTCCTCTGCGGTCTTCAGTATCCTCTTTGTTGCAAAATGTGTAACCAATACCTTTACTACCTCTCTATCCTTATATTCCTCCTTTACTGCCTTTGCCTTATCATCAAGCTCATCAAAGACCTCCATCCTCTCAAGCCTTGTCTTTGCCTCACCAACTATAACTACCTCAGTACCATCCCTTCTTCCAAGACCGAGTATATTTATCTCATAGTCGCCTATCTCTGTCCTGATAAACCTTTCTGTGATCTCTATGCCATATCTCTCCTTAAGTGTCTTTGGCAACATCCTGAATGCCTCATTCTCAAAAGCATAACCAAAACTCCTTGCAAGACCTCCTACCTCTCCACGAAGATTATACATACCAATAGCAAGCTTCCTTATCTCTTCCTCCGTCCTTCTCTGTGCCTCTGTAAGCTCATTAACCCTTATAGTGAGTTGATTTAATCTCTCCTCAGTCCTCTTTTGTGCCTCTGTTAGCTCCTCTATGGACTTCCATACCCTCTGAAAATTCTCTCCTGTTGCCTTTTCAAACTGATCAAGCCTCTCCTCTGTCCTCTTCTGCGCCTCTGTCAGCTCCTCTATGGACTTCCATACCCTGTTGAAGTTCTCCTCTGTTGCCTTCTCAAACCTCTCAAAATCAGACCTCTTTACAGTCTCTGCTACTTCCTCCTTGAATAGCTCCAATACCTTAACAAGAGGACCCTTCAGCTCCTTTGGAAGTTCTTCTAATGCCTCAAGATACTTAAGCATGTTGAATTATAACATATTGTGGTTTAGCACTTATGAGACCTGTTTTTCGAACCAAAATAAACTACCTCTTATTATGCTTAAACCTTTACCTGACTTTAATCATTATTAATGATCTCATCGAGGTTACCCCTAATTTTGCTTTTAAAATCGGTTCTCATACCTGTCTTTCTAAGAGCATGAAGTATTATTTTGGATAGATGTGTCTTGATATATTTTCATATATGATTCAGCCATTTTGAGGCTGTTAAAGAAGGAAGAGACCCTCTTATATGAATTTTCAGCAAACCAATTTCTTAAGTATTTGTTCTGCATTATCTTCAGACAGCATCCTGCGAATTCTTCAGGATTCCTATTACTTACCAAAAACCCTTGTTCACCATCCGGGATAATCTCTGGAATCCCGCCAATCTTAGGAGCTACAACAGGCACTCCGCAGGACATTGCCTCGAGAATACTTAAAGGGATTCCCTCATTAAGAGATGTATTCAGATAGAGGTCAAGCGATTGATAATATGGCATTGGGTCAGGAGTTTGTGGCAAAAACTCTATATTGCCATTCATTCTTAAAACTTTTGCTTTTTCTGTGAGATGATTTTTCAGGGGTCCTTCGCCCAATATGCTGAACCTCACATTTTTAATCCTCTTTCTTATTTCAGAGGCTACCTCTATAAAAAGATCAAAGTCCTTAACAGGAACCATGCGTCCAACAGTGCCAACATGAAAAAACTGGTGTGATTGAGCAGGAGGTATAGCCTGCGGAGGAGGAAGCACAGGAATGCCATTATAGACAACAGATATCTTTTCAGGATTAAATCCATAATTTTTAACGAGTGCCTCTTTCATATTGTTAGATACGCTAACGATCTTCTGGAATGAGTTCTTCAATATAAAATGGTTTACCCTCATTTTATGATCTATCGAATTCTTTTTATTAGTAGATGGCTCTGGTAGACCGTGTATTGTTGTAATGAGTTTTCTTACCTTCAAGGTATTCTTTAAGAAGAATGCAAGGATATTCTCTTTATATCTATGGGAATGAATGATATCCAAGTTCTTACCACGGAGCATCTTAAGTGATTTAAGATATATAATTGGAAACGGATTTTTCTCCTCAGGGATGACATAAACATTAATTCCAGATTCCCTGAGTTTATCTGTCAGAGTTCCTTCATTCATTGAAAGGGCTATTATCTCAAGATGAGGAAATCTCTTCAGCTCATTCAGGAGGTTATATATCATCACCTCCGCACCCGCCCATAGGTCGCCAGAAAATATATGGAGAACTTTAATAGCGTTTAGCATAGGAG
>JACAEY010000037.1 GCA_013388605.1 Nitrospirota bacterium
GTAGATAAATTCGGAGAAATGAGAATCGGGAATATTTCTGCACCAGAGGTGACCATTACTCTAATGATGGCAGATGCAACTTCAGGCAGTATTATCTGGTCAATCACAAAGACTGGTGGTGGAGCAAGTTTTATGGCAAGACACTTTGGAGCAAAATCAGAATCCATGAGCGAAGCCATAATAGGAGTGGTAAGAGAATCTATACAGACACTTTATAAATATTAGCAAAGGTCATGAGCTAAAAGCTAACACGTAGTGGAAAGAGCTAAGATCATAAAATTTTTTGGTTTATTAACCTTGTTTTTTGCTATTAGCTCATTGCTCTATACTTTGAACATTGGTCACGCTTCTCAGACAACACGAAGGACAAAGATAGCACTTTTCCCATTCGAAAACTTAACAGATGAAAAGATTGCACTTGAACAATTAATGTCAGTGCTTAGAAATGAGCTGGAACTTAAAGGATTGGAGATACTGGATGATAATGTCTTAAGTAATTTTTTACTGAAAAAAAGGGTCAGAAATACAGGATATATCTCAAGAGATTTAGCCCGTGAAGCAGGGAATGAACTGAAAGTAAATGCAATAATAACAGGCTCTATTAATTCATTCTATCTTAGAGAGAATCCACAGGTTGGAATTTTGGCACGTATGATAGATACATCAGATGGGGCTATTTTATGGGCAAATCAGTCATCTGCAACAGGAGAAGATTTTACCACAATTCTCGGTTTAGGAACGGTTAAAGCCATGGACAAATTAACCTCAATAGTTGTTGAAAGACTCTTCGCTTCTCTTAGCACAACACAATTTCAAAAGGTGAAGGAATTAACACACAGAATCGCTGTAATGCCATTTAAAAATAAGAGCAGACACAGGGATGCAGGCACTGTTGTTACTTATATTTTTTTAGTAGAACTATTTAAAAATGCTAAGTTTGATCCTGTTGAATACGGCATAATAAGGGAGATGGTAGTTAATTTAAGGCTTAAACAGAAGGGAGAACTTGACTATAAGAGTCTAAAACTAATAGCTGATACACTGGGAGTAGATGGGGTCCTAATAGGGACTGTAGAACATTACTCTGATGGACTGGATACATCTTCTCCGCCTGAAGTAGCTGTCAGTGCAAGGCTGATAAATGCCCATAAAAATAGAATAATATGGTCTGATAGCATCCATTTTAAGGGGGATGAGGAGATAAAAGTCCTTGATTGGGGAAGAATCAGGTCTATCGACAATGTCGCACATAAAGCAATCTCAAAGCTGATACAGAAAATGGAGAAGGCTAAATGGCAATAATAAGCAAAGAGCAAAGAGCAAAGGGCTGAGGGCGAAGAGCAATGAGCAAAGAACAGGGAGTTAAGAGTATAAACTTTTGTGTTTTATGCTATATGCTCTATGCTATAAGCTTCTTGTTTTTCTTAGGTGGTTGTGCCTCGTTTTCACAGAAAAAAAACACCTTGGCAGTTGTAAATGGTGAGCCTATTGCAGAAGACGACCTGAAATACTCATTGCAGATAGCACATCGAAGAGAGGACCTTTCTTCTGCAGGTGAATTGAATCTATCAAAATTTATCCAGAAACTTGTTGATGATAGATTGCTTATTCAAGAAGCCAGAAGTATGGGGATGGAAGAATATCCTGAGGTCAAGCAGGCAATACAGGCATATATAATAAGGGAATCGGTCACAAGGCTCTACCAAGAAGAGATTATAAATAAAGTAACAGTTTCAGAAGATGAAATCAGGAATTATTACAAGTCAATCAGAGGAAAAGAAGCACCTGATGAAGAATTAGAAATTCTTAGAAAAGGCATTGAAAAAAATATCAGGAAACAGAAGGAAAAAGAACGGGGAGATGAATATCTGAAATATCTTAAAGAACATCAGACCATAAAAGTAGATGAGGAGATTTTATCCTCTATTAAACTCTATGAAAATAACGTAGAAATTGATACAACAAAGGAAGGAAGAGTTCTCGCAGAGGTAAATGGTTTTTCTCTGACAGTAAAAGATTTTGTTGCTATTGCAAAATCCTATCCAAAGAAACCAAAGGAAGATATAATTAATGACTGGATTGACCGTAAAGTAATCGACTCTGAAGCACTCAAACGCCACTATGAACTAAAGACCGATCTAAAAGATATGGTTTCTCGTTACAGAGGACAGCTTCTTAAGAATACCTTTATTAAAAGGATAATCATACCCCAGGTTAGTATCTCAGAAAATATGTTAAAGGAATATTATTCATCCCATAAGGATTATTTCACAACGCCTCCAGCCTTTAAAATTCAGTATATTACAGTGAAGACAAAAGAAGATGCTGAGGATGTCATCAATAACCTTCGGAATGGAGCAGATTTCTCATGGTTGGCAAAAAAAAGGTCTATTGATCCTTCAGCTCAAGACGATAGAAATGTTAAATGGCTAACAAAGTTAGAAATGCAGAAACCTATTAAAAAGGTTATTGAAACCCTTAAGCCCGGTGAGACAAGTCAGGTGCTTGAAGTTGATTCACAATACAGAATAATAAAATTACTCGATAGGAAAGAAGGAGAGGTTGAGGATTTTGCGAGGGTGAAAAATAAAGTTTATAAAATGGCGTTTGAGGA
>JACAEY010000104.1 GCA_013388605.1 Nitrospirota bacterium
ATCAATGCGAGGCTTATGCAGGTGGTGTGTTGATTTTATATAATGGTGAATGCAGGGAGAGGTAAAAGATGAAGTGGCATATTTTCTGCTTATGTCAAGAAACAAGACTTGACCCCATTGATATCCTCATTGATATCGCTTTCTAAGAGACCTCAAAGATAAACTCCATCTCTATAGGTGAATTGAAAGGAAGGACATTTACCCCTATGGCAGACCTGACATGTCTGCCTTTTTCTCCAAATATTTCAAAAAGAAAATCAGAAGCTGCATTTAAAACCTTTGGCTGTTCTGTAAAATTCGGCTCAGATGCAATATATCCTGTAACCTTTATACACCTCTTAACTTTATTAAGATTCCCTAAGTGGTTTTTCAGGATAGACAATGCATTCACAGTAACTACCCTTGCATCTTCCCTTGCCTCATCAAGACTAACCTCTTTACCCACTTTACCCTGTCTGGTGAGTCTCCCCTGTATTAAAGGCAATATGCCACTGAGAAAAACAAGATTTCCTGTGCTCAAAATAGGAATATATGAACCAAGAGGGTTTGGTGCCTCTAAGAGTTCAATCCCTAATTCTTTAAGTTTTTCTTCAGGTGACATCATAATCCCAGTTCCTCTGGTGTCCCAATCCTTCCAAGAACTGCTGATGCTGCTGCAACAGCAGGATTAGAAAGATAGACTTCGCTTTCAGTATGTCCCATCCTTCCTATAAAATTTCTATTCGTTGTTGCAATTGCCCTCTCTCCTTTTGAGAGTATTCCCATGTGTCCACCGAGACACGGACCACATGTCGGTGTCGAGACTACAGCCTCAGCTTCTATGAATATATCGAGTAGCCCTTTCTTCATTGCTTCTCTGTATATCTTTTGAGTTGCAGGGATAACAATCATTCTTACATTTGGATTGACCTTTCTGCCTTTAATAACCTTTGCCGCCTCTTTTAAATCCTCAAGGTGACCATTCGTGCATGAACCAATAACAACCTGATCAATGCTAACTTCAAAGAGCTCTGCTGCAGGTCTTATGTTTGAAGGAAGATGTGGACAGGAAACTGTGAGGGGTATCTTTGAACAATCGTATTCCCGGATATCTACATAATTTGCATCTTTATTTGAAGAGTAAAAAGTATATTTCCTTTTTGCCCTTTCTTTCACATAAGATTCAGTTATTTGATCAGGAATAATGATTCCATTTTTCCCTCCAGCCTCAATCGCCATGTTACAGATTGTTAACCTCCCATGCATAGAAAGACCCCTTATCGTTTCACCATCAAATTCCATAGCCCTGTAAAGAGCGCCGTCAACCCCTATATCTCCAATAGTAAATAGTATTAAATCCTTTCCTCCAACCCATTTATTGACTTTTCCATAGTATATAAACTTCATTGATTCTGGAACCTTAAACCAGCATTCTCCTGTTGCCATCGCAGAAGCAACATCTGTGGAACCAACTCCTGTAGCAAATGCACCTAATGCTCCATAAGTACAAGTATGGCTGTCTGCTCCTATAACAAGATCACCTGGCACAACGATGCCTTCTTCAGGTAGTAAAACATGTTCTATACCTGCTCTTCCTACCTCAAAATAATTGCTGATTTGATATTCCTTAGAAAAATCTCTCAACATCTTACACTGTTCTGCAGCTTTTATGTCTTTTGCAGGTGTAAAATGGTCAGGGACAAAGACGATCCTCTCTTTATCGAAGACATCCCTTGCACCAATCTTTTTAAACTCTTTAATTGCTATCGGTGCAGTAATATCATTAGCAAGAATAAGATCCACCTTTGCATTTATTAATTCCCCAGGTGATACCTCTTTTCTTCCTGAATGAACTGCAAGAATCTTTTCAGTTATGGTCATTCCCATTTATCCTCTCCTCTCAAAAGCCTTTCCCGCTATTAAAACAAAAATAATAGAACTTATAATAATTATCCCTATATCTATTATAAACAGAAAATCAGGACTCATCTTGCCTTTTTCAAATGGAAAAAGCACATGTTTGATAGCATCTATACCATATGTCAATGGATTTATCTTTGAGACAACCTTGAGGATTTCTGGCAGAAGCTTTACAGGATACATTGCACCAGAAAGAAAAAACATTGGCATTATAATAAAGTTCATTATTACACTGAAACTCTCATAACTCTCATAAAAGGTAGCAAGAAGAATCCCGAAGGATGATATTGAAAATGATAGAGAGGCACAAATAATAATAACCCCGATAATCTGTAATATTCCGAGTTTAAACCCAACAAAAGGGAAAAGCGCAAGAATAATTATTGCCTGAATAGTGGATACAACCATGCCACTCAATGCCTTTCCAATAACAATGGAGAACCTTGATACAGGAGCAACAAGGATTTCCTTTAGAAATCCAAATTCTTTGTCCCATATTATTGATATAGATGAAAACATAGAACTAAAAAGAATGGTCATGCCGAGTATTCCTGGAAATATAAACTGAATATATGGCACGCCTACATCTGTCGTTACAAGTCTTGATATTCCTGCACCCACTATGAATAGCCAGAGCAAAGGTCTTGCAATTGCAGAAAAAAGTCGACTCCTTTCCCTGATAAATTTCTTAAACTCCCTTGCTACAATGACATAAATAGCATTAAATTCCATTAAAACCTTTCTATTTAGGATTAAATCTTAACTACTACACACCAAATCAGCAATAAGAAGGACTGGCTTGAACGACATCAGAGATTTTTCGGTAACAGTTCTTAGTGAATTGGAGCGGAAACAGTCTCGACTGTTTGAACCCGCAGGGTGAGTTTCGAGACTGTAGCGGAAAGAACTTAGAACTGTCGAAAAATATCGTAGTAAGTGAAAGCCTGTCCTTCTTATTAAAAACATTATTTCACGACTGAGCATCTTATTTCTCAGTCCTCCTTCTGTATGCACGAACATATTCCTTAACACCTTCCTCAGGAGACGCCTCCTCTTCCCTTATAGCCTTACCAGTAAGTTTTAAGAAGACATCATTCAGGGTTGGCCTCTGAAGTCTTACGGAAATAACCTTCTCTCCTATTTTCCTCATCATTTCAGG
>JACAEY010000144.1 GCA_013388605.1 Nitrospirota bacterium
AAACACAAAAATTGCTAAGCAATTTTTGTTGGGGTGGTAGTTCAGCCTGGTTAGAACGCTGGCCTGTCAAGCCAGAGGTCGCGGGTTCAAGTCCCGTCCACCCCGCCATGATTCTGAAAAATTCCAATCTCGTTCACATGCAATGAAAAGAGAAGCTGAGTTGAAATCACTTCATAGAAAAGATCTTCTCTTGAAATTGGTTACACCAGCCAGTTAGAACGTCGTCCCGATCCAATTGGGATTATTTTACAAGAAACCAAAGGGTTATAAAAGATATGGGACAAAATCCAAAAAACAAATCATTACTTTTCATAATTTATTCATAATTTCTTCATAATTTTCTTTTAGACTATTTATTAAGGGATGAGTAAACAAGTACCTTAAATCTTTTTCATCCCTTTATTTCCCCTCCATGGCAGCCAGCACCCCCCTGGCTGCCTTTTCAATATATTTCATTTATAATTGAAAAAAAATGTATTTAATAATGCAGAGGTTGCGAATCTCGATTAGATCGGGATCGATACCTTAGTGTATCTTTAGTTAATAACGATTTATAGAAAATTTTGTATTTGTATCAACACCTTAATAATATAAATGATAAAAAGAGGGGGTTAATAACATGCAAGAAAGGAATGACAAACTTAAAGAAATATCTAATGAGCTTAATGAACATATAATGGCTGTAAAAGGGACACTTGAACTTTTAGAAGCATCAACTTCAGAAGAGGAACTAAGTAATCTTATTCTAAAAGCAATAGATAGGATGGAAACGATTCAGAAATTATCCAATGATATGATTGTTGCATTAAAAGGTTGTTTTGATAAAATAGACGAATTAACTAAGAAGGAATAGAAGTATGAGAATCATAATTTTATTAATAATATGCATCTTTTTTCTGTTACCCAAACCTTCTTCGTCAGACTGGAATTATATTGGAACATTTGGAGATGGAGACTATTATATTGATAGTGAGACGGCCAAATACGAAGGGGCAATAGTAACTTTTTGGTGGAAAGTTAAAAATGCTGAGAGTAAGAAAGTTAAAACTACAATAAATTGTGAGAATAAATTATGGACTATAAAGGATGCCTTTATTTATAAACCTGATGGTTCTCTCGGAGCCGCTGTGCATATAATTGAAAGAAATTTAGAGTGGGTAGAAATTGCTCCTAATTCTGCAGCAGAAAGATGGTATGAATTACTCTGTAAAGAAAGAGGTTACCCGTGATTTTTCTTCAGAAATCGAGCCCTAAACTTGCTTTCTTAATAGTATGAAGTATTATTATGTATAAGGACGATTAATAATATATTTTCAGCCTTATAATCTTTTGAATTGAGGAAATTATTTTAGTTATTTCTTTTGCGTGCCAGTGCTTTCAGTAAATTTTTCAATTATTTTACCTTCATATTGTGGGAAGTCTTCGAGATTAAAAGGTCTTTTTCTCATGATGTTGAATCTTAGTATTTTGAAATTGAGTTCTCGAAGTTTTTTCAATCTTTCCTTATCGTCATCGAGGGTATTTATTAATGTAGAAAGGTTTACTATTTCATTCCTTAGTTCTAACTCTGGTGGAACACAACCTGCATTTTTCAAAATCCTGTATGCCATTCTCAGGTCCTCTGGAATAAAAGTCTCATCTTCAAAGTTTAAAGGTTCTCCTTTCCCTTTTAGATTGTCAAAATCCCCATTTTGAATGGCTTCCTGAATACGCCTTTCTGCTATTTTATAAAAAATATCCATTGTTAATATTTATCTTACCATAAGCATTCTGTCAAGAGCTATTTTTGCTGAAACCCTTATATTCTCTGGTAATTGAATAAGATAAGAATTTTCTCTCAGCGACCTGAGCAGACTTTTTAAGGTGGTTTTTTTCATCTGTGGGCATACCATATCTTTCCTTAAAGGATAGAATATTTTATCAGGATTTTCTTTTCTCAGCCTGTATAGTAGCCCTATCTCAGTTCCTACAATAAATTCTTTTCCAGTAGATGCCTTTGCATATCTCAACATCCCTGATGTGCTTGTTACATGATCAGCCATTTCAAGCACCTCTAACCTGCATTCTGGATGTGCCATGATAAGTGCATTTGGATGTTCTTTCCTTGCCTTTATAACATCTTCTACCCTCACCCTCTCATGCACATGGCAGAAGCCGTCCCATGCAATAACCTCCTTTTTTGTGTTTTTTGCTGCCCATCGTGAAAGGTTTTTGTCAGGTATGCATATCACTCTATCATCTGGAAGGGACTCGATAACCTTAACAACATTGGCAGATGTACAGCATATATAACTCTCAGCCTTAACATCAGCTGTTGTGTTAACATAGGCGACAACAGGGACACCTTTATATCTATTTTTAATATCTTTCAAAGTAAATTCTCGGGGGAAGACATATGAAGGAGGATTATCAAAACCGGGAAATTTTTTTATTTCTGGTCTTGGTGAATCTACCCTTATCATGTCTGCCATTGGACATATTGCATCAAGCTCTGTGGTAAGGACTATCTTGTCAGGAGAAAGAATGGCAGCGCTTTCTGCCATAAAAGTTACGCCGGCAAAGAGAATTATCTCACAATCTATTGTTGCTGCTGTTCTTGAAAGTTCAAGTGAATCACCCACAAAATCAGCAATCTCCTGAACTTCGTCTCTCTGATAGTTATGTGAAAGAATAATTGCTTTTTTTTGAGTCTTTAATTTAACAATCTCTTCTTGAAGAGATAATCTTTCATCAGGGGTCATTTAAAATCCGGCAGGGTCCTTAACAGTAAAGTTGAATTTGTAAATAGAACAGTGCCGTCTGTTAGTGTAACTTTATAAATTTTTTCAGAATTATCCTGATCTGATTCAAATGTTTTGACCGAAAAGGTACTCCCATTATATATGGAAAGAACCTTACGGACATACTCTTTAGTCTCTGTAATGGGAGGAATGACACCAAATTTTTCGATCCAATTAGGTCCTGCATTATATGCAGCGAGCGCGAGTGTAAGATCTCCATTAAAACGTTCAAGCAGGTATCGTAAATATTTAACCCCCCCTTCAATATTTTCTTCTGGATTGAAAGGGTTGTTAACATTCATTTCACGTGCAGTAGCAGGCATTAGTTGCATGAGACCCATAGCACCCTTCCTTGAAACAGCCCATTCATTCCAATTTGATTCAACCTTAATAACAGCCTTTACGAGTGAAGGGTCCATTTTGTATTTTGTTGCCTTCTCATGCACAAGTGTATGGTAATTATTATTGTTCTGAGAAATACTTATTTTTGATATTGTTTTAGATTTATTTTCTATTTCTGATTTTTCTTTCATTATAAGGTCTGCTTTATTATTAACAGGTGAGTCAGTGTAACATGTTATGCCATTTTCATCTATATATTTATATATATCTGCATAAGAATTTGAGAGAAGAAATATGGTAAGCGCAAAAATTATAAAAAAACATTTCATGAACAAATGATACCACTACAAGCCTTGCCTGTCAATATTTACAATACTTTTAAAAATAATTTATATAGAGTGATTTTAATCACAGAAATAAGAATAAGGACACTATAACAACTCCTATTTATTTCAAAAATAAATACTATTCTGGTGCATAGATGAAAATTTCTCTTTGCTAAGTGTTGAGATTGCTTCGGCTTTACCTCGCAATGACAATTTTCTGTTAGCAGATTTTGGATTATATCATTTATTGATTTTTTCTCCATTAGGAATAAAGGGCTGGATGATTTTCACAGGTAGTTTAATAGTCCTTTCCATAATTCCCATCAAACCAGATCCAACACTTGATAAGGGAAGATAAGTTACTTCTGGATTTTCTAAATTGCCTGTAACCCTTACAGGTATTGAAATGAGTGAATGTCCTGTTATATCTCTTATAAGAGGGATTTTTCTGAGGATAAAATCGACTGTTTTTAAAGGTGCAACGAGTAAGTTCAGATTTACTCTTTTTTCTATAAAATCTATATTGCCTTCACAGGCTATTTCCATAGATGAACCGTCAATAATTCCTTCCTTAATGAGAAGTTTACCATCCTTAAACTGACCTTTAAATGACATAGACTGGTATGCAAACCCTTCCTTAGCAACATCAGGTAGTTTACCTCTAAAAATTTCTGTGACATTCAATAAGGCAAAAATTTTTGCGATAGTTCCATATCTGTAAATCCTGCCATCTTTTGCCTTAAAGACTATTTTGCCATTGAGGGACTTAGCCAGTGTATCTTTTGTGCTGTTTGTGTTTATCTCCCCCTGTAAATCAAATCTACCTGTGACAAGCCCTTTATTGCCTGTACAATTAATAACAGGCTCGAGAAGCTGATTGACAGAAGAGATTTTGAGTTTTGTCTCTATATCATTGTGAAAAAACTTAATTTTCCCAGAAATTGGAATAGAACAGATATTTGCCTTTGTGATAGTTGCATCCACTACACCTCTTATTACAGATATATTGGCTTGCAGAGGGCTAACTGAAAAGCGGTCGAAAATGACATCTTTTGATTTAAGTTTCGCTATTACATGAATTGACTGTTTCCACATTTCATCCCTTTTTTTATCCTCCTTCTGATTTGCCTCTAAAATTTTTCTTACATTATTCCAATCAAGTCTGTCTGCTGATATATCCATGTCAATAACAGTCTTTTCTTCATTAGAGTTTAAACTCCCTTTAAGAGATAAGGAATTATTACCCCATGTGAGTGAATTTGTTTCGAGCTTGATACCCTTTGCATTTGAATCCAATGAAAACTTTTCTATTTTTATAGGAGCATTTGTTTTCCATGGGATTACAATTTTTTCTCCATATATTTTCCCATTTGAAATAATTCTCAAGGACTTATCAATTTGTATCCCTACCTGCAAGTCTCCTTTTATTAGGCCATCTGATAATTCAGGAATGGCGACTAATGTATCAGCTGTTTTACTTGAAAGCATGCCATTAAAAGTGACATTAATTCCTTTGACATATTTATAGAAAGATAATTTTGCATCAGAAGTTTTGTCTTTTATGGAAATATTTTTGATTGAGACCTCTTTCGGAGTTTTATATATATCAATCGCAATATCTGGTCCGTCTTTTATCTTCATAGAACCCTGAAAAGATAAAACACCTGTTTCTTCCCGTATAAGGTGAGAATCTGATAGAAAAAGTGAGTGTGGAATTTTAAGTTCTAAAGGAAGGTTCATAAACTTTTTTGACCATTCTAATATTGATGACTCTATTGTTCCATTCATAGAAATGTCCGCTTTCTGGATACTTTTAAGGTTTGTTTTTAAAAAACCTGAAAGCATTAACGATGTATCATTTATATTAAGAAGAGCCTTTGTAAGTGAAATTCTCTGAGGAGTTAATTCAAAATTCTTGCTTGTTATTGAGAGAGGTCCTGGAAAAAGTGAGGAATTTATCTTTAGATTCTGTAGTCCTCCAACCATCCGGAAGCCCCACTTTTCTGGATGCAAAAGAGGACCTCTTATGCTCATAAGGTTAACAAGGGTTGTGCCCTGAAGGGATTTGATATTACTGAATAAATCCTTAAGCTGTTTATATGAGGATGCCCATGTAAAAAGTTCTTCAACATTTAAAGAAGAATTTCCAGCTTCTATCTCAAAGTTATAAGGTTCTCTCAGTTGCAAGATACTATTAAATTTGCTAAAAGAAGACTTTCCTAATACAAAGTTTATATTTTTTGTAACGACCTTTGAATTGTCATATATAAACCTACCTTCCTTAACCTCAATAGGGAATGGAATTCGTTTGTATTGAGCATATAATTTAGCATTGAAGACCTCGAAACGTGCCTCTATAGAATTGATAGTTTCACCCAGTATAAGTCTCCCCTGAGCATTACCATTTACATTGCTTATTAGATTAAACTCTTTTAATAGGGAATCATTATTTACAATGTGTTTCAACAATGGTAATAACTCTGCAAGATCAACCATTGCAAGTGTATCAAGATGGAATGGAGCATCTTCCCCCTTTAATCCGACCTTCATAATTCCTTTACTTAATTGGGCATTATTAAATTTTGCATATAACTGTGAACCATTTAGGATTCCATTTGAGATAACACAATCTCCATTGACCGATTTGAAAGCTAAATCAGGACCGGGAATAAATATATTACCTTCAAGCATAGTTCCCTTAATAAGCATATTCTCTGTTTTTCCAAGGTCATCAAAAGCCCTGCCTTTAGAATAAAAAGTGATGATTGGTACCTTTCCTCCTCTGATGTATTCAGATACATCTCTTACAATAAGAACATCTGAAGCAAAAGATAGTGCAGTTTTTCTTAATTCATCAACATCAATACCTATTCCTTTAAGGAATAAGTGAATATTTGGGGATATTTTGTTGAAGTGTAATGACCCTGTCAGGGTCATTTGGGGTTCATCAAGTTCTATTTTGTCAATAGATAACAGAGCCTTTTCATTGTTTATTTGAAGGGAGGTTTTAGTTTGACTAATCTTTATGGTCGCCTTTTTATTCTTTCTATATAAATATAAATAGGGTATTGACCCTTCTGTATCAACCTGTAATGAACCTATCCCATTGGTTTGAAAAGAAACTCTCAGGTTTACTATAGAATCTTTAATATGATTTATATTATCGGGCAAAAAGAAATCTGTAACTTCATGAATTCCGAAGTTTTTTAAGTAAATACTCCCTTTACCTTTAAAATTTTCTGGGTCTAAACGTCCTGAGAGTGCGATAGTTTCAGAATTGTCCATGTGTGCAGTAATTGTATATTTTAGATCCCACGGAGGAAACCCAATTCGTGCATTAATGTTCTGGAACAATAGATTTTTTACCTCGTTTTGATAGAGATTCATCCTACCTTTTTTAATGGAAATATCAATTCCTGGGACATTTTCCTGGAGTATATGAATTGTCTTTAATAATTTTTTTTCAATATCTATCAAAGAGAGTTTTTCTTTTTTTTCGGGTATCCTGATGAAAAAATCAGGATATTCTGCGTGTATTTTAGATATCTGTACTTCGCCAACAAGAAGAGGAAATATTTTAGGGTAGATTTTTATTAATTCAATCTTGCCCTCAGCTTTCTCCTGGATCGAAACCTGTGCATGATATATTTTTATACATGGTCTTGGAAAAAAAGATAGCTCGGTCTTTTGTATATAAATATTTTCACCAAGGGTTTTTGATAGATATTCAATAACTTTTCCTCTTACAGATTCTACATTGATGAATCGTGGAAGAAATAGATTAAAAACTAAAAGAATTATAATCAGGGCGAATATTATTCCTGCAAGCCATAGTATAATCTTTTTTTGCTTCATAAGATTATCATAAAAAAACCTCGTTAATTATAGCTCATTATACGTCCTTTATGTCTCTTTCATTTCGCAGGGACAGGGTGTGGATTCCTGTATGATGTTCTTTATGTTTACAGATAAAAAATCGAGTCACGTAATATAGAGAAATGTCTGCATTATTTGGAGTAATTTATTGCAGTACCACTAACACATCTGTCCAAAATAATACTTCGTGCTCTTAGAAAGACAGTATGAGAACCGATTTTAGAAGCAAAATCACGGGTAACCTCGATGAGACCGGAGTCGAAGCGGAGGTCTCAGCCAAAGATTATCAATAGTGATTAAAGTCAGGTGAAGGTTTAAACATA
>JACAEY010000145.1 GCA_013388605.1 Nitrospirota bacterium
ATATCATCAATCTTTGACCCAGAAATAGGTCAATCAGCAGAACTGGCAAAATTGTATGGGGTTCTCACCATGTTAATATTCCTATCCTTAGATGCACATCATGATATCATTTATGTTCTTGTCAGAAGTTATGAATGGCTTCCATCAGGTTATCTCAATATGAAATACCTTGTTGCAGAGGTAGTCTCTGTTACAGGTAGGGTATTTCTGGTCGCAATAAAGATAAGTGCACCTGTTATAGTATCTATGCTAATAACACATCTACTTCTTGGTTTTCTATATAAGGCGGCTCCTCAGATGAATATTTTCTTTGTAGGATTTCCTGTGTATATCTTTGTAGGTTTTGTTGTGATTCTAATAAGTATTCCTACTTTTGTTCATCTGATTGGGAGTTACATTGATGGTATTGAAGAGGAGATGATTAAAATCATCAGCCTTGCGAAAGGTTAATAATGCCTGAATTCGATGAAAGAACTGAAAAAGCTACACCGAGGCGACGGCAAAAAGCAAGAGAAAAGGGACAAGTTGTTAGGAGCCATGAGGTCATATCAATATCTGCAATGGCTGGTATTATACTCATTTTTTACTTTGCAGGAGATGTTTTTATAAGAAGCTTATCTGAAATGATGGGAAGTCTTCTTGGATTACAGTATGGTAGAGATCCTGTGACCGTCTTGAGATTCACATTTTTTGAGATGCCAAGGTTATTTGGTCCTTTTCTTGGAGTTGTCTTTGTCTTTGCTATTACGGGCGGTGTAATTCAGGGGAGTTTTGTCACAAAGCCACTCGAACTTGATATAGAACGTTTCAATCCCCTGAATGGACTGAAGAGGATATTTTCATTGAGCGGTCTAATGAATTTTTTAAAAAGCCTGTGTAAGTTTGTCTTCGGCGGAATCTTCTTTTATTGCATCTTTAAAAATACCTTACTTTTTCTTCCTTCCTTATCATCTATGGATATTAGGCAGATTCAATTAGTCTCTGCAAAAATTGTAGCTAAGTCTGTGTTATATGCGTTTGGACTATTTCTGGTTTTCGCAATACTTGATTTTATAATTGAAAAATGGAGATATGAACGCTCTATCAGAATGACAAAAGCAGAGATAAAAGAGGAACATCGTGAGACAGAAGGGGATCCATTAATAAAGGCAAAGATCAGAGGTCTTCAGAGGGAGATGGCAAAACTGAGGATGATGCAGGAAGTTCCAAAGGCAACCGTTGTGATAACAAACCCAACCCATATTGCTGTTGCCTTGAGATACAAGAGTAAAGAGATGGAGGCACCCAAGGTCATTGCAAAGGGTGCTGGATACATTGCTGAAAAAATCATCCTGATAGCAAGAGAACATGGTATTCCTATTGTGGAGGATAAACCTCTGGCGAGAGCACTCTATAAGCTGAAAATTGACTCATTCATACCGGAAGAATTATACAGGGCTGTAGCTAAGATACTTGCTTATATTTATAAAGTGAGAGGTTCGATATAAGGGATAATTCATGTTAAAATTTCTCACTCTACTACAACAAAGAGGCGATATTGTAGTAGCACTGAGTGTAATCACCATTTTATGTGTGATGATTTTACCCATTCCGCCTTTTATACTTGACATACTTCTCTCCTTTTCAATATCCCTTTCATTAATAATTATCGTAACGAGTATATATATCAAGAAACCCCTTGATTTTTCAGTATTCCCCTCAATTCTTCTAATGGTAACCCTTTACAGGCTGGCATTGAATATAGCATCTACAAGGTTGATACTTCTCAGAGGTAATGAAGGGATTGATGCAGCAGGACAGGTAATAAAGTCTTTTGGTAATTTTGTTGTAAGTGGGAACTACTTTGTTGGGTTTACAATCTTTCTAATTCTCGTAATTGTTAATTTTATTGTTATCACAAAAGGTTCTGGAAGGATTGCTGAAGTTGCTGCAAGATTTATCCTTGATGCGATGCCAGGGAAACAGATGGCAATAGATGCTGATTTAAACTCAGGATTAATTGATGAATCAGAAGCAAAGAAAAGACGAGCACTAATTGCTCAGGAAGCCGATTTTTATGGGGCTATGGATGGTGCAAGTAAGTTTGTCAGGGGTGATGCAATTGCAGGGTTAATAATAACAGGTATTAATATCATAGTCGGTCTTATAATAGGTGTCTTCCAGAAGGGAATGTCTTTTGTTGAAGCTGCAAAGACCTTTACAATATTAACCATTGGAGATGGTCTTGTATCACAGATGCCAGCTTTACTTGTTTCAACAGCAGCGGGTATTGTTGTCAGCCGTGCAGGAACCGACACAGATTTAGGGAAAGATATATCAAGACAGATTCTATTTAATCCGAAGACACTCGGAACTGTCTCAGGGGTTATGGTAGTTCTTGGCTTGATACCAGGACTTCCTCATTTGCCGTTTTTTCTACTTTCCGGAGCAGCTGGTGCAATGGCATATATTTTCTCAAAGCCTGTTAAAGAAGAGATTAAGTTAGAAAGCATAACAAAGGAACCACCGATTGAGACCTTTATGGAAATTGAGCCTCTTACACTTGAAATTGGTTATGGACTCATCCCTCTTGTAGAATCTGATAAGGCAGACCTCCTTAATAAAATAAAGTCTATTAGAAGACAACTTGCCCAAGAACTCGGTTTTGTAATTCCATCAATACATATAAAAGACAATCTACAACTCAAGCCACATGAATACTGTTTTCTTTTAAGAGGTATTGAGATTGGGAGAAGTGAAATAATGGCAGGAAATTTCCTTGCTGTTGCATCGGCTAAGGTTGAAGAGATAGACGGGATACCAACAAAAGAACCTGCTTTTGGTCTGCCAGCTTTCTGGATCTCTGAAAAGGAGGTAGAAAAGGCTCAGGCAAAAGGATATATAGTGGTAGACATTCCTACTGTAATTGCTACCCATATGACAGAGATGATTAAAGCACATGTATGGGAGCTCTTAACAAGAACAGAGGTGCAGAAAATTTTAGATAGTGTTTCTAAGAATTATCCGAAGATTGTTGATGAGCTTATTCCGACACAATTGACACTCGGCAGTGTTCAGAGGGTATTCCAGAACCTTCTGAAAGAAAGAGTTCCTATAAACGATAAGGTGATAATACTTGAAACTCTGCTTGATTATTCACCTTCTACAAAAGATCCAGAGGTTTTAACCGAGTATGTAAGGCAGGCACTATCACGATATATCACTAAACAGTATGTATCTCCTGGAGGTGACATCAAGGTAATAACGCTCGACCCGAGGCTTGAAAGTGAAATTATGCAGTCTGTGGAGGCAGGTAATATAATTAATCCAGAGATAGTAAATAGATTAATCAAGTCGATAGAGAATCTTCTCTTAAAAGATGGAATGAAAGGGACACCCCCTATTTTGCTCTGTTCCATGCAAATCAGGAGATTTCTACGAAGGATTACAGAAAGGATACTTCCATCTCTTGTCATTCTATCTAATGCAGAAATCTTTCCATCTGCAAAGTTATCCGTTGCAGGAGTCCTGAAATATGAAGATTAAGAAATTCAAAGCAAAGACTTTTACTGAGGCATTAACACTTATAAAAAAAGAATTTGGTGAGGATGCAATTGTGTTATCAACAGAAGAAAGGAATGGTCTTAGACCATATGTAGAGATTACAGCAGCTATAGATTATGA
>JACAEY010000001.1 GCA_013388605.1 Nitrospirota bacterium
AGAACCGATTTTAGAAGCAAAATCACGGGTAACCTCGATGAGTCCCAGGGTCGAAGCAGAGGTCTCAGCCAAAGATTATCAATAGTGATTAAAGTCAGGTGAAGGTTTAAACATAATAGGAGGTAGTTTATTTTGGTTCGAAAATCGGGTCTCATAACTCTTATATAGAATATTTTGGACAGCAATGATTTGTTTATAGAATTTACGAAGTTCATTAACTAAAGTGTTTTTTCTCTCTATATAAGTAGAAAAACTGAACGTCCGCCGTTAGGCTCTGATACTTTCAAGGATGTATCCTAATATTACTGATAATAGTTTAGAAAGACTCAAGCTATCTTCTCTCAAAAAATTCTAAGACCTTAGAAATTGCAACATCTCCCTGACTTCCATCTGAAAGACGTTTCCATTTTAACTTACCTGTTTTGAGCTCATCTTCTCCTATTATCAGGACATAATGTGCAGATAATCTATCAGCCTTTCTCAACTGGCTTTTCAAAGAATTCTTAGAATAGCCTATTTCAGTCCAGATTCCTTTATTCCTTAGATTACTTGCTATAACAAGGCTTTCATTTGCAGCACTTGTCCCGATTGTAGCAATAAAAACTTCTGGCGAGGGAATCTCAATTTTATCTGAATAACTCAATAATTCTGAAACCCTCTCCATACCAATTGCAAAACCAACTGCTGGTGTGGGAGGACCCCCAAACTCTTCAACAAGCCTGTCATAACGTCCACCAGCAGCAACAGCATTCTGGGCTCCAAGTTGTTTACTCCTCACCTCAAATGTAGTTCTTGTGTAATAATCGAGCCCTCTCACCATATCATGGTTTATAGAATAAGGAAATTCAGCAAATCTTAATAATGATAGAAGAGTATCAAAATGTACTTTGCAACCTTCGCATAGAAAATCGGTCATCTTTGGAGAACCAACCCTAAGCTTCATACATTCTTTAATCTTACAATCAAGTATTCTCATAGGGTTGAACTCATACCTTCTCTTGCAATCACTACAGAACCCATTTATTCTGTCTTTAAGAAAATCCATAAGTGCCTTTTTATAATTGGGTCTACATCTTTCACAACCGATCGAATTTAACTCATAAGAAAGCCCTCTAAGATTAAGTCTATCAAAGATGGTTCTCAACATTAATAATATCTCCGCATCTATCTTAGGATCAGAGATACCAAGTGCCTCAATACCTATATGGTAGAATTGCCTTAAACGCCCTCTCTGTGGTCTTTCATACCTGAACATGGGTCCTGAGTAAAAAAATTTCTGTGGCGATGGAAGGTTATAAAGGCGGTTCTGAACATAACATCTAACAACAGGAGCAGTACCTTCAGGTCGGAGTGTAACACTCCTTCCTCCCTTATCAGTAAATGTATACATCTCTTTTTCAACAATATCGCTCGTCTCGCCTATGCTCCTTATGAATATCTCTGTAGATTCAATGATCGGGGGTTTCAATTCCTGGAAACCATATGTAAGAAATACTTCTTTGGCTGTCTTTTCAACCCTCTGCCACAGGTATATCTCAGGTGGGAATATATCCTGGAATCCCCTGAGGGCATTATACTTTGTCATTCTTCTGCTACGCCTCTTCCCTCTTCCTCTCTCTCTCTGTCAAACTCAAGCATCTTTAGATGACCCTCAATTAATCTCTTTAATTCCTCCTTAAAGTGGCGTCTTATTCCCTTTAAATCAACTATGTCCTCATGTATCTTTATTACCTTCTCCTGTGCCTCCTTCAAAAGGTTATCTGCTTTAATCTCTGCTTCCCTTATTAAAAGTTCGGCTTCCTTCCTCGCATTTGTTTTGTATTCTTCTACCATCTGCTGGGCTGTCATGAGGGTCTCCCTGAGAGTAGTCTCCATATCTTTATACTCCTTAATCTGGTTCTCCAGCTTTACCATATCCTCTTTGAGTGATGCATTTTCTCTGAGAAGGTCTTCCATCTCCTCCCTTATCACTTCAAGGAATGCGTAAACCTCTTCAACATCAAACCCTCGAAATTTCATGGGAAACTGCTTTTGCTGGATATCAAGAGGTGTTATTCTCATACTATACCTCCCCTTTTTAATTTATAAGCAAAGTCTAATAGTGAACTTATGAAAAATTTCTGTATGAATATAATAGCAAGAATCACTATCATAGGAGAAATATCAATTGGACCGAGTCTGTACCCAATTATTCTTCTTATGGGTCTATAAATGGGTTCTGTTACTGCTCTGAGAAATCTCACAATAGGATTATAAGGATCTGGGTTTACCCAGCTAATAATAGCAGAAATTATTATTATCCACATATACACTGTTAAAGCTATATCAAGTATATGAGCGACAGCAAGTAATAAATTTGCAATTACAAACATAAGTTTCCTCCAACTAAAATTTTCCTAACTCCTTTGCCCTCATGGTTGCTGCCTCAATCGCAGAGCTAACTACCTCATTAAATTTTCTCTCTTCGAAAAATTTAAGACCTGCTTCTGTAGTCCCTCCTGGTGATGTAACCATCTCCCTCAGTTTTGCAGGACTTAAACCGGTATCGAGCAATTTTGCAGTCCCTAACATTGTCTGAATTGCAAGTGTTGTGGCGTCACTTATGTCTAATCCCATTTTGACAGCACCATCAATCATTGCTTCTAAAAAATATGCTAAAAATGCAGGACCACTTCCTGAAAGGGCAGTAACAGCATCCATGTATTTTTCGGGTAAAATGATTACCCTTCCAACAGACATGAAAATGTCTTTTATCAATCCTATGTCTTTATCGTGGATACACTCACACATGGACATAACAGTCATTCCTTCTTGAATAAGTGCCGGGGTATTCGGCATAACCCTGATTATCTTTCGAGTCCTGAGTCTCGATAATAGATAAGAAAGTGTTATACCCGCAGCTATGGAAACCACCGTCTTGTCTTCTGAAATTATATCGGCTACCTCTGTAATGACATTATCCATATTTTGAGGTTTAACAGCAAATAATATTATTCTACAATCCCTGGCAACCTCTTTATTATCCAGGGTAGTCTTAACATAGTAGGTCTTTTCAAGATATGTCCGCCTCTCATCCCTTGGCTCAGAAACCATTATTTTTTTCCTTTCAGATCGAGCTCTAAACGCTGAACTCTGAACTATTCCTTTTATCAAGGCTTCAGCCATATTCCCACCACCAATAAAACCTATCATCACCTTTCTCCAAATATCCCTGTTCCAATCCTCACCATAGTCGCACCTTCTTCTATCGCCACCTCAAAATCATGTGTCATGCCCATCGATAATTCTTGTAATGCGTAATGCATAATGCTTAATGAGTTAATCTTATCCCTCAATTCCCTTAACTCTATAAAGTAGGGTCTTGCCATTTCAGGGTTATCAAAAAAAGGTGGTATTGTCATTAGTCCTTCTATCCTCAGATTCTTCATCTCTGAAACAGCCATAATTAAATTCATAAGACCTTCTTTCTGAATACCATACTTTGTCTCTTCTTCTGAGAGTTTCACCTGTATTAAAACCCTTTGAACCTTTCCGTTCTTCTCAGCATGTCTGTTTAACTCTCTTGCAAGCTCTAACGAGTCAATAGAATGAATAAGATCAAAAAGCTGGACTGCTGTCTTTGCTTTATTCTTCTGGAGATGACCTATAAGATGCCATGATATTTGTGTATAGTTTAAAACGTCATGCACAAAGCGTGAGAGTTCTTCAATCTTCTCTTTAGCCTCCTGAACCCTGCTTTCACCAAATATCCTAAGTCCCCAATCTATTGCTTCCTTTATTATATTTATATTTACATTTTTTGTTACGGCAATAAGCTTGACATCTTCAGGATTCCTCTCGACCCTCATGGCTGCATGAGATATCCTTCTGTATATATTTTTAATATTATCAATAAGTCCTGTTTCCTTCATTCTGGCATTCATAATACTCGCACATAAAAAATCTTATAATATTTCATTTAACCAGATAGCATAGCTTCCTGGTATTCTGACCATAATCTTTCTTTACTTACCCCCACATCAATAAAATCCCATGGAAGAACCTCATGATAATCCTTATTCCTGAAAATATAAAAATCTTCTTTAATATTAGTATTCTCTGCTGCCTTTCTCCAGTCCCGCACATTTAACATCTCCTCAATCAACTTTGAGACCTTCCTGTCTCCCTGTGAAAAAAGTCCTTGCATATAAGCATATTTAGGAACATCATGGAATACCTTAACATCTTTTACATGCTGCAAACTACGTTTAATCACCTTTAACCTTTCTTTAACCTCAGAAGGTCTTTCCATTGGATGCCACTGAAAAGGCGTAAATGGTTTTGGAACAAAAGTGCTTATACTAAGATTAATATTTCCTTTTGGTACCCTCTGTCTAATCTTTTTCACTAAGATGACTATCCCTGCTATATCTTCTTTTGTCTCTGTCGGAAGTCCTATCATAAAATAGAGTCGGAGAGTCTCAATTCCCTCTGAAAAGATTCTTTCTGATGACTGGATTATATCATCCTCTGTGATCTTCTTCTTAATAACCTTTCTCAGCCTTTCTGTCCCTGCCTCTGGTGCAATTGAGATGCTCTTATGTCCTTTCAACAATCCTACAAGGTCAGCACTCTTTGAACTTGCTCTAAGAGATGTAATTGAGAAATCAACACCTTTAATTTCAAGAATCTCTTTTATGTCAGGATAATCTGAAAGGGAAGGACCAATAAGCCCTACCCTATTTGTTAATTTAAGAGCAGCCTTAATCTCATTCTTTAGTGAATTAATTGCCTTTTTCCGGAAAGGATTATATATATGACCTGCAATGCAGAACCTGCATGACCAGGGGCATCCTCTCATTGCCTCAACAAGACACATCTCAGAAAACTCCGTTTCAGGTGTAACAATACATGCTTCAACACTTGATTCAGTTATATCTTTTATATAACGTCTTTTAATAATTTCAGGTGCATTTTCAAATCCCTTTCTCCATATAATCTTTCCAGTTTTATCATAGGAAATATCATAAAATCGAGGTATGTACAGACCATCTATATTCAAAGATTTTTTAAAAAGTTCTCCTCTATCTAAAGACGACTTATACGCCTCAAGAAATTCAGGAATTAACTCCTCTGCTTCTCCTATAAAACATATATCAAAAAAATCTGCAATAGGTTCAGGATTAAAAAAGGCACAGATACCACCCATAATAATTAATGGGTGGAGGGCTTTCCTTTCTAAGCTTCTGAACGGGATTCTGGACAATTTTAATATCTTCAGTATGTTTGGATAATCATTCTCGAAAGAGACGGAGAATGCAATGATATCAAAATGGTTCAGGCTCCTTTTTGATTCCCATGAAAATAGTTCAGTATCTGTCCTAATATATTCCTCCATATCTTCATCCTCGGGCAGGAAAACCCTCTCACACACAACATCGTTCATCCTGTTCAGAAGACCATAAATACCCTGAAACCCGAGATTTGACATCCCGACATAATATGTATTCGGGTAAACAAGAGCAATACTAATCTTTCCACCAGGGTCTTTGAAAACAGTCCCTTTTTCTTTTGATAAAAGATAATCCACTTTCTCTTTTAGTCTTCTGCCCAAACCATTCACCTTATGACCAATTGCAAATTACTACATGATAACACAGTATTTTCATTTAAACCTATTTCAGGATATACTAATTAATGAAGTGTAAAAAATGCGGTGGAAAAATAAAGCTTATTTTTGCCTGAAAAGGTATAAGCTTATCCTGTATGGATTGTGGCGAAACATTTTCAATTGAAGAATATATAGAAGATATAGATGACAAAACATGGGAAAATATATCCCATCGCCCTTGTGATAGGGTTTAGAAATAGAATAAAATTACCTAAATTCATCAGTGATCTACGCATAGTTAATATCTCTTTAAAGATTAGTAGCCGCAACATTTAGGTTGCGTGGATTTATACAACTTTTAAATCACTTTTATGAAATTTAAAACGCAAGCTAAAGCCTGCGGCTATAAGGGTTTTATATTGAGCCTTGCGTAATTCGGGTTTAATATTTCTTTAAATTAGGTAAGTTAGTTTAATAGAAAAAATTAAAATATGTTGCCTCGTAAAGAGCAGTTTAGCGGTTGTCTGATTGGACAATGTCTTGGTGACGCCATCGGCTTCGTTGTTGAAGGATTTTCATCTGAAGCATGTAAAAGATATGTAGAAGATATTTTAAAAACAGAGAGGGTTGGTGAGTTTGGTCGCTTTCCTTTTCCATTCGGCCAGTACTCAGATGATTCACAGCTTGCCCGTGAGCTTATTCAGAGCTATATTAATTGCAAAAGATTTGAACCTGAGGATTATGCTGAAAGGATCAGGTTAATCTTTGCTGAGAGAAGAATAATAGGCTGGGGACAGGCAACAAAAGATGCAGCATCAAGACTCAATGATGGAATTCCATGGGATGAAGCAGGAACACCAGCACCTTCTGCAGGTAATGGAAGTGCAATGCGTGCTGCTCCAATCGGTTTGTTCTTTTTTGATAACCTTCATCTTCTCATTCAGGGAGCTCTTGACCAGGGTCGTATCACCCATAAAGACACACGGTGTTCTGCAGGTGCAGTTGCCATTAGCGGTGCTGTAGCCTTATCCCTTCAGCGTAAGCTATCAAATACTAAATATTTTATAGACACTTTATCTGATTGGTCAGGTAAGATTGATCCCTTATTTGCTTCAGAATTCAGAAAATTAAATGAATGGATATTCCTCCAGCCTGAAGAAGCTTTGACTTTTATCTTAAAAGCTGGGATTAATGCTGGTTACGTAGATGAGGATGAATGGGAAGGAATAACCCCATATGTCATAAGCAGTGTTATGTGGAGCATTTACTCTTTTCTAAGAACACCTTACGACTACTGGGAAACTATCTGTACAGCAATAAGGCCCGGTGGTGATGTTGATACAACAGCAGCAATGGCAGGTGCAATAAGTGGCGCCTACCTTGGACTTGATGCAATCCCATCTCGTTTATTACATTATCTTACTGACCGCGGAACATGGGGCTACAATGAGCTTGTTGAGCTTGCAAACCATTGTTATGAAATAAAAATGCAGAGTCTCAAATAAGGCATTTACCTGACTTTAATCACTATTAAAAATCTTTGGCTGAGACCTCTGCTTCGACCCTGGGTCTCATCGAGGTTACCCGTGATTTTGCTTCTAAAATCGGTTCTCATACCTGTCTTTCTAAGAGCATGAAGTATTATTTTGGACACATGAAGTATTATTTTGGACAGATGTGATATTTTTTGAATAATCTGGCTAAATGCTTTTTTGGTTAATTAGGGGGGGAGGGGTCTCCCGGGGGAAAGAGACCCCTCATTGGAGGGGAAATCAGATTTCTCTGTGGGGAGGAGGAGACTTCCGCAAAAATGCGGGTATATCTAATGTGTCTTCATAATTTATGTAGTCTGTTGCTGATGTTGTTAAATCAGGTACATGTATTGATTCAAGACTTTTTGTCAAAAACTTATTAGAAGCTTTAAATTTAGGATTTAAGGTCTCCTTGACAGGGCTCCATTTCTTTATCTGTGGAAGTTCCACTCTCTGCTTCTCTTCATCAAAGCCTGTTGCTATTACAGTGACTCTTACTTCATCGTCAAGGTCAGGGTCAACGACAGCTCCAAATATAAGATTAACTTCATCATGTGCAGAATCAAATACAAAAGAGGCAGCTTCTTTAACATCGTCAAGAGAAAGGTTCAGCCCTCCGGTAATATTAAGGAGAACACCCGTTGCGCCTTCGATTGATGGTTCTTCAAGCAAAGGGTTTGTTATTGCCTTTTTCGCTGCCTCAAGGGCTCCACCCTGTCCCCTTCCAAACCCAGAGCCCATAACACCACGGCCTTTATCCTCTATAATTGTTCTTACATCAGCAAAATCAACATTTATTAAACCAGGTGTAAGAATAATATCGGATATACTTTGTACTGCCATTTTCAAGACTTCATTTGCAACGGCAAAAGACTTAAGGAGAGGTGTCCCTTTCTCAACAACGAGCGCAATCTTGTCATTTGGTATAACGATAAAGGTGTCCACATATTTCTTCATCTCTTTTATACCTTCTTCCGCATTCAAGATTCTTTTCCTGCCTTCATAAAAGAACGGCTTAGTAATAACAGCAACAGTAAGCGCACCGAGTTCCTTTGCAATGTCAGCAATTACAGGTCCAGCACCTGTCCCTGTACCACCCCCCATACCAGCAGTAATGAATACCATGTCAGCACTCTCAAGCACCTCAATAATTGCATTTCTGTCCTCAATCGCAGCCTCTCTGCCAATCTGAGGGTCTGACCCTGCTCCAAGTCCTCTTGTGAGATCCTTACCTATCTGCACTTTAACAGGTGCAAGAGAAGTCTCAAGAACCTGAAGATCTGTATTGATTGCTACAAATTCAACACCTTGAATGTTTGAGGCAATCATATTATTAATCGCATTACCTCCAGCTCCTCCAACACCGATCACCTTGATCTTTGCATTTTGTCCCCACACCTCTTCGATCTCAAACATGGACACCTCCTGATTTATTTTTATTTGAAACTCTTCATCACATTTATCTGAATACTTCTGAAACCCAACTCCTCATCTTCATGATTATTCCACGAGTATCACATCTGTAAGAAAATTCTCTTGATTCTCTATTAAAGCCATAAAGAACAAGTCCTATACCCGTAGCATATACTGGTGAATTAATATCACCTTTACATCCATTTATGCTGTCCGGGTAACCTATTCTGACAGGAAGTTCTAATATTGCCTCTGCCATCCTATCAAGACCTGCAAGTAGAGAACCACCTCCTGTAAGTACAATGCCAGATGAAGCTACATCATATGCAGAGATGCATTGGAGTTCATTCTTAATTAACACAAGTAATTCTTCAGCCCTTGGCTGAATGATTTCTGATAGGTATCTGGAAGGTATCTTTCTTTCCTGACCAGCCTGTACTATGTCTATCATCTCATTTTTATCAACTATATTTGCTATGGCATGGCCAAAACTTTTTTTAAGCCTTTCAGCCTCTGACAAAGATAATCTGAAACCTATTGCAATATCATTAGTAAAATGGGGTCCTCCAACAGGGAGTACTGAAAAATGCAATAATCGCCCGTCTTTGAATAGAACAATATCTGTCGTGCCTCCAATATCTGCAAAAGCAACACCGAGATCCTTCTCATCATTTGTGAGAACTGCTTCTGCTGATGCAATAGGCTGAAACACAACCTCTATGGGTTCAAGGTCGGCTTTTTCACAGCACCTAATAATATTCTGCACGGATGTAGTAGAAGCAGTAATTATATGGACTTTTGCCTCAAGCCTAACACCTGTCATCCCTACAGGGTCATTGATTCCGTCTTGACCATCAAGGATATAACCTGAAGGAATTACCTGAATTACTTCTCTATCAATCGGGATATAAATAGCCTTTGAAGATTCTATCGCCTGTTCAACATCCAAAGTGGTTACTTCTCCTTTTTTAATTCCTACAGCACCATAGCTGTTAAATCCCTTGATATGGATCCCTGTAATTCCAACATAAGCTGAATCTATACACACTCCTGTATTAATTTCTGCTTCTTTAACAGCTTTTTTAATAGATTCCACAGTAGGCTCTATATTTACAACCATACCTTTTCTGACACCTGTTGATGGAGATGTGCCTATTCCGCGAATCTCTAATCTACCATCAATAATTTCTCCCACTACAGCACAGATCTTTGTGCTTCCAATATCAAGCCCACATATATAGTTCCCTTTGTTCATCTGATAACCTCTTTTACAGGCTTGACAACCACTCTGTTTTCAAACCTCAAATCAATAAAATCAACAGGAATATTTCTTCTTTTAATTTCATCTTCCAGTTCAAGTAGTCTCTCAAGTTTTTTCCTGTAATCTCCTGAGCCAACCTTAACAATAGTTCCATCAATTACAGCAGTTAATTCCTGAGGTCTGGATACTATTATCTCTATTTGATTTCTTTCAGATGAAAATCCGAGATCATTCATTGACTTTGCAAGATTAAGTGCCTCTGAAAAGTTTTCATCTTTGTTATAAGGGTTTGCTCTGATTACAGGAAGAAAAGGGATCGGGTCATCCTTTAGCTCTTCAAGAAGGTCACCCTTTTCATTTATGATGAAGAGGCGATTATTCATTTCAAGAAGTGCAAAAGGTGCTACCTCCTCTACAACAATAGCCAATGTATGAGGTAGTTCCTTTCTTACACCGACCGACCTTATCCATGGTGACCTGAGCAGCTTCTCACACACCTCTTTTTCAGAAACTGTAATCAGACTCTCATTTTCATGAATCCCTGTAAGCGACTTCAGTTCCTCATCTGTTAGGTTCTTACTGCCATAAAAAATTATGTTTCTGATCGGAAAAGCGGATTTTAACTTATTTAAAGACAAAAACAAGAAAATAGTTATTGAAGAGATGAGTAAAATAATTACCCCAATATTCCAGAAGAATTTAATCTTTTCTCTCCTTTTTCCTTTACCGCTTTCTCTTTTTACTTTCAACAATAGCTCCTCTTAATATTTCTTCTATCAAAGAAGGAAAATCCATCCCTGCCTCGTTCGCAATCTTGGGAAGGAGGCTCGTTTCTGTCATCCCGGGAATCGTATTAACTTCAAGAACATAAGGCTTACCCATTTTATTAATCTTTAGATCAACCCGAGTAGCACCTTTGCAGCCAAGTGAAGTATGGGCTCTTAAAGCTATCTCTTTAGTCATTTCATAAACCTTACTATTTATTCCTGGAGGAAGTATATATTCTGTTTTCCCCATAGTATATTTAGCCTCGTAATTATAAAATTCAAGGGATGGTTTAACCTCAACACCTCCGAGAACTTTCCCATTGAGAATCCCTATGTGAACCTCTTTTCCTCTTATATACTTCTCAATGATAACTCTGTTACTTAGTGAGAAAGCCTTTTCAACTGCTGAATTGAACTGACCCTCCTCTTTTACAATGCTCACCCCTATGCTTGAACCCTCTGTTGCGGGCTTAATAACCCACGGCATAGGGAAGTTGACTATAGTTCTTGAATGACTTCCAAGGACTGATGATTTATCATTTATTACTGCATAAGGTGGAATCGGAATCTTGTTATGGAGGAATACCTTTTTAGATGCCTCTTTGTCCATAGCAAGGGCAGATGCAAGAATACCAGAACCTGTGTAAGGAATTCCCAGAACCTCTAACATTCCCTGTATAGCACCATTTTCACCAAAACCTCCGTGAAGAGTAATAAATGCTATATCTATTTTCTTCTTCTTAAGGACATCTGAAATGTTATGACCAACATCTATTGCAACAACATCATACTTCAATCTTTTTAGTGCATCATATACTGCCATTCCACTTCTCAGCGAAATTTCTCTTTCTGCTGACCGACCACCCATTAAGACACCTATGCGTTTATTTGTTAATTTCATCCTCTTCCAACTATCCTTATCTCAGGCTCGAGTTCAATGCCTGATGTATCTATTACCCTTAACTTCACATTTTCCATCAGTTTTATAAACTCAGATGCCTTTGCTTTTCCTTTGTTGACAAAGAAATTTGCATGTATCTTGCTCACCTCAACATCACCAATCCTCATCCCCTTACACCCTGCTTCATCAATCAGTCTCCCTGCTGATAATTCAGGGGGATTCTTAAATACACATCCTGCAGAAGGTTCGAATATAGGCTGGCTCTCTCTTTTTCTTTTAAAGAAATCTTCTATCTTTGAAGAAACATTCTCTATCTTATCTTTCTTCAAAACTATCTCTACACTGATAACCATCTCTCCGCCTGAGGCAAATGAAGAAATCTTAGAACCTCTGTAACCAAATTCAATATCTTCAGACCTCACCTCTCTTATTCTTCCATCTGAACCCATAATTGTGACCAGTGTAATTATATCCTTCATCTCATAGCCATAGGCACCTGCATTTCCCCAGACTGCACCACCAATAGAGCCGGGTATCCCGACAAGTCCTTCAATACCAGAATAACCACATTCCTTGGAAAACCGAACAAGCTTCTGGAGGGGAAAACCTGACTCAACATAAATGTTCACGAACTTATCATCTTCATTTATTATCTCCATCTTTCTAAAAGACCTTAATGATATAACAGCACCTTCAATACCTTCATCCATTACCAGGATATTTGTGCCATTGCCAAGTGGTAAAAAAGGAATCCTGTTTCTTTTTAATATGTTCAAAATCTTCTTTAGAGAAGAAATATCCTCGGGTATCAAAAAGATATCAGCAGGACCTCCTATTCTAAGAGATGTATGGTTAGACATAGATTCACCAAATCTTGCTTCATTTCTTAAAAACTCTTCATAAAATAAAACCTTCCATTCTTCTTTCATTTTGAAAACCGTCTCAATACAATTTATTTTACAAACCATTAAATCTCCCGAGTTTGTTGAGTATTCAACCTTTGCAATATCTCTTCTCCTAATTTCCACACATCACCTGCTCCAAGTGTAAGTAACATATCGCCTTTACGAATCTGGGAGATAATATGTCTGATAACTTCTTCTTTATCACTTATATATACAGCTTTACAATGACCACTTTTCTTAATCCGCTCAAAAAGGACTGCTGAATTTATACCCTCTATTGGTTTCTCTCCTGCAGCATAGATGTCAAGAAGTATGAGAGTGTCTGCGTCCTTGAAAGAAGATGAAAATTCATAAAGCAGGTCTTTTGTTCTTGTATATCTATGAGGCTGAAAAAGGACGAATAACCTATTGTCTCCATTATTGAATAGACCCTCTTTTGCAGCTTTTAAAATAGCCTTTATCTCTGTTGGATGATGTCCATAATCATCAAATATCTTTATCCCTTTTGCTTCACCTTTAAACTCAAATCTCCTCTGTATTCCACCAAAATTTTTTAATGCCTCTTTTATACTCATTAAGTCTATCTGAAGTTCTAATGCAACCCCTATAGCTGCCAGACAGTTAAGCACATTATGTTCACCTACAAGGGGTAGGTTGAATCTGCCCATAACTTTACCTTTATAAACCACTTCAAAATTTATTGACATAAAACCCTTCTGAATATTTCTTGCATATATCTCCGACTCACTACCAAAACCATATGTAATATATCTTCTGTGTAATGATGTTAAAAGTTCACGAAGATACTCATTCTCCATACAGACTATAGACACACCATAAAATGGAATCTTATTCAAGAATGAAATAAATGCCTCTTTCATAGCTTCCATGGTTTTAAAAAAATCCATATGTTCTCTATCAATATTCGTTGCGATTGCTATTGTAGGAGAGAGCTTTAAAAATGAACCATCGCTTTCATCAGCCTCAGCAACAAGAAACTCACCCTGTCCCAGTCTTGCATTACTACCCGTTGCCTTCAGTTTTCCCCCTATGATAACAGTAGGATCAAACCCTGCATGCGCAAGAATAGCTGATATCAGCGATGTAGTTGTAGTCTTTCCATGTGCTCCTGCTACGAGTATGCTGTATTTAAGCCTTGCCAGCTCTGCAAGCATCTCTGCACGGCGTATTACAGGAATAGATCTTCTTTTTGCCTCAACAACCTCTGGATTTTCTTCAGGAACTGCTGATGAGATGACAACTACATGAGCATCATCTATATTATCTGCATTATGCCCAATATATATCTTTATCCCCAATGCAATCAATCTATTAGTTGTCTCGGTTTCCCTTATATCAGATCCTGTCACTTCATAGCCAAGATTGTGAAGCACCTCTGCAATACCTGACATTCCGATACCACCAATACCAACAAAATGTATTACCTTATACCTTTCAAACACTTTGCTTTCCTGAGTATGTTTTTATCATCTTATTTTTGAGAATACTCATCGCAATATCAACCACTCTTACAGATGCATCAGGTCTTCCAAGTGCTCTGCTATTTTTCTGCATCTCAGCTCTCAATGCCTCATTTTCAAAAAGTATCCTAATAGTATTTGAAAGAGACTCTCCACTCAGCTCACTTGATCGAATCACCTTTGCTGCTCCCATCTCAAGGAGTTTCATAGCATTTAATTCCTGATGATGACCTGTAGCATAAGGATACGGAATTAAAATTGCAGGTTTCCCAAGAGCAGTGATTTCTGCAAGAGTAGTTGCACCCGCCCTCGAGATGACTAAATCAGAAACTGCATATGCCTCACCCATTTCAAAAATAAAAGGGGCAATAGTTCCTTTAAAACCTAAATTCCTGTAAGAACTTCTAACTCTTTCATAATCCTCTTTTCCTGTCTGATGTAGGAATTGAATATCCTTTTTAAAATCTTGCAAATAATTTAGTGATTCTATAACTGCATTATTTATGCTCCTTGCTCCCAGACTTCCACCAAAAACGAATATCGTAAACAAATTTTTTTCGAGAGAAAAGAGTTCATATCCAGATTCGGTGTTTCCTCTTAATATATTCATCCTTACGGGATTCCCTGTAAGGTAGGTCTTCCCCTTTGGAAAGTAAGGGATGCTTTCTTGATAAGCAATGCAGACGGTTTTAACAAATTTTCCAAGAATCCTGTTCGTAAATCCAGGTATACAATTCTGCTCAATTATGATCGTTGGTATAGAAATAAGAGAGGCAATCAGCATTATTACTCCAGAAGCATATCCACCAACGCCTATCATAATATCAGGCTTCACATCCTGAATAATCTCATAAGAATCTGAAGCAGACATAACCATCTTAGCTAATGCTTTTATCTTTCTCGTCAAGGATATACCAACTATACCTTCTGCCCTCAAAAATTTTATTGGATATCCCTCTCTCGGTATCACCTTTGCCTCTATGCCATATTCTGTTCCAACGAATATTATCTCTGTCTTTATATCTCTGCTTTTAAATTCTTCTGCAATTGCAAGCCCTGAGAAAAGATGTCCTCCTGTACCACCTCCTGCTATTATCACCCTCATTCATTGCTTCCCTGTTTCCTTGTTTCTATAATTCTTCTCGCTTTTCTCCTTGCTATCAACCTTTGTTTATATAGAGGTTCTTCTTCATCTCTTCTTCTTGAGATATTAAGTAAAATACCCACTGCAGCCATATTTACAAGCAGAGAAGAACCACCATAGCTGATGAATGGTAGTGGCAAACCCTTTGTTGGAACCATGCCGGTAGCAACTGCAAAATTTATAAGAGCCTGAAGAGAAATCATAAGTGATAGCCCCATAGCCAGATAATGAATGAACATATCCTTTGCTCTATTTGCAATAGAAATTCCTCTGATTAATATCAATAAGAAAAGTATAAGAACAATTGAAACACCTATAAAACCAAATTCTTCTCCCACAATTGAGAAGATGAAGTCTGTATGGGATTCAGGCAGGTAAGACAATTTCTGTTTTGAACCACCAATACCAACGCCGGAAATCCCCCCACTTCCAAAAGCTATAAAGGACTGCACCAGCTGAAAACCACTGTTCTGTGAATCTTTCCAGGGATCAAGAAAAGATACTATCCTCCTCAGACGATAAGGTTCCATCATCAATTTATAAAGAACTGGCAATGCCAGTAATGTGAGTGATAAAAGGTATCTAATTCTCGTCCCTGAAAGAAAAAGCATAGAAAATGTAAGAAATACAAGACTCATTGCAGCACCGAAATCTGGCTGTTTTATAATAACGACCTGAAATATTAACATGACAAGAACTGGCTTTATAAAAGACATAAAGGTATCAGTTTTATAATCAGAGTCTGATAAGTACCTTGCAAGGAATATGACCATAGAAAGTTTTACTAACTCTGAAGGTTGCAAAGTAGAAGGCCAGAGTCTTATCCATCTCTTTGCCCCTCCCGAACTTACACCGATGCCTGGCAAAAATACAAGTATTAACAAAATAAAAGAAAAGACTAGAAAGGGTATTGCTATCTTTTTAAAATAAATAGGTCTTACTCTATATGTAATATACATAAACCCGAATCCTATTAAGATTGTAAACAAATGCCTCTTAAAGTAAAAAAATTCAGTAATTCCTTTTCTTCCATGTGCTGGAGTAATAACTGAGGTTGAACTATAAATCATGAGTGCACCAAATGCGATAAGTGCAAGTGTGCTCAGAAGAAGCAATTTGTCATATGGATTTGTATTATAAAGTTGCAAGTCTTTCATCAATTTATCTCGGCAACTAATTGTTTGAATTGTCTCCCTCTGTCCTCAAAATCGTTAAACATATCAAAACTCGCACAGGCAGGGGAAAGAAGAACAACATCGCCTGTTTTTGAGATACTCCTCGATATTTCAACTGCCTCCTTCAGACCTTCTGCTATGAAAGTCTCTGTAAGGTCTCCAAGTGCTCTTTTTATCTTTTCTGCCGCTTCCCCAATAAGAACAATAGCCTTCACCTTCTTTTTCACTGAATCTCTCAATACTGAAAAGTCTCCTGCCTTATCCCTTCCGCCCGCTATCAAAATAACAGACCTGTCAAAACTCTCAATAGATTTTATCACTGCACCTACATTTGTTCCCTTTGAATCATTAAAATACTTCACTCCGTCTATCTCTCTAACAAATTCAAGCCTGTGTTCAAGACCTTTGAACTCTTTCAGAGAATCCCTTAAAGCATTAATATGACAACCTGCAAGGAGAGCCATGGCTGAAGCAGCCATGGCATTCTCCAGGTTATGAACCCCTTTAATTTTTAATTCTTCTGCATTTATCAATAGCGAGTGAGGAGAGATTTTTGAGATCTGAGGTAAGTTACAATAGATTTCCCCGTTTTTAAAATAGATACCCTCAACTTCTTTTTCCCTGCTGAAGTAAAAGACCTTAGGTTTCTTACCTTTCACTTTTAATTTTTCAGTTATAAAGTTCGTTAGCTCTGTATCATCAGCATTTATTATCAGGAAATCTCCTTCACCCTGATTTTCGAATATCCTTGACTTTGCCTCAAAATAATCCTTAAGACAATGGTACCTATCAAGATGGTCTGGGGTTATGTTCAATATCAAAGCACCTTTTGGTCTGAAATCTTTTATTGATTCAAGCTGAAAACTCGACACCTCACTAACTATGTAGTCAATCTGTCTTAAACAGATAATTTTGTCTTTTAATAATTTTCTTATCTCCTCTGTAAGTGCAACACCTATATTTCCACCAAGAATTGTCTTGTAACCACCCTTTTTTAACATAAAGTCAAGCAAAGCAGTCGTCGTAGATTTTCCATTCGTACCTGTGATAGCAAGAAAATGCGGCATTGGGTTTTGAGCTATGAGTGATGAGTCAACTGATGGGACATCAATAATTGGATATCTATCAGTAGATTTTGCTAATGACTTTTTACTATTGTCTGATGATTGAATAATCTGATAAGCCAGTTCGAGTTCACCAATTATTGGGATACCCTTTATCATCACCTTTTTGAGTGGCAGAAGATCAAGAGGAACACCCGGACTGATTACAACCATGTCAGCAGATACAAAAATATCTTCTGGATGACCTCCGAGTATAGTCCTCACCGAATAGTCAATCTTATCAATAAAATTTCTGAGTTCTTCCACCGTCTTTCTATCTGTTATTGTGACTTCAGCGCCAAGTTCAGAAAGTATATTTGCAGCCCCTACTCCGCTCCTTCCAATTCCAACAATCGTGACTTTTTTACCCTTTATTTCCATTCTCAATCTTCTTTGCAACTTTATAATTCCTCAGTTTCACAACCTTTGTCCTAATCTTCTTCTTTGCAACTTTCGATTTTTTATGTTTAACTCTCTTATTTGCTATCATCTTTTTCTTTTTTTTCAACTTTGAACTTTTAATTTTAAACTTCGATTTTTTCTTGTAAGATGCCTTCTTCATGTTGAGAAAATCATAATCGGCCTTTGTAAAAAAGATGACAGCTTCTTCATTATTAGCTATGACCTGAAATCCTCTCCCGATTAATTCTTCTGCCTCTCTCCAGAGAGTAGACCTGCTTGGACTACCAAGGAGTGCAACAATGACAGTCTCTTTTTCACGTTCCGCAGCACAAACAAAACAATGTCTTGCTTGACGTGTATATCCTGTCTTCCCGCCTATCAAATCTTCTTCAGACCACAATAATCTATTAGTATTTTTCAGAAATAATTCATTTCCACCTTCAGTTAATACCCCTGCAACACGAGTTCCTATTATTTCTCTGAGCTTGGGATATCTGAGTGCATATCTCATTATTCTCGCTAAGTCAAAAGCGGTAGTATATTGTCCGGGTCCAGGAAGCCCATGTGAATTTATGAACCTCGTATCAGTAAGACCCATTGCAACAGCCTTTTTGTTCATGAGATTAACAAACTGTTGTTCAGAACCTGCTACTGCTTCTGCAAGGGCGACAGCAGCATCATTAGCAGATTCCAGAAGTGCTGCATAAAGTAGAGTCTCAATAGTAACCTCATCACCTTCTTTGAAGCCTGCTTTTAAAGGGGCAACATGAGTAATATGTTTGCTTATACTTGTAGACTCTGAGAGATCTGCATTTTCCATAACCAATATTGCTGTCATAAGTTTTGTTGTACTCGCAGGAGGAAGCCTGAGATTTGGATTTTTTGCATACAAGATCCTCCCTGTAGATTCTTCCATGACAACAGCTGACCGAGCATTTATATCATCAGCAAGGGAAATTGAAAGTAGGAGGTTAAAAATTAAAAACAAAAAGATAGGGATAGATAATAAAACCTTTTTTTGAATTTTGAATCTTAAATCTTGAATCTTGAATTTTCTTTCCATATTCATCTCACCTTCAATGTTGCAAGACTTAATAAAGCAAGCATTATTCCAATTATCCAGAATCTTACTATTACTTTTGGTTCAGGCCATCCCTTTAACTCAAAATGGTGATGTATGGGCGCCATTTTGAAAACCCTTTTACCGGTGAGTTTAAATGAAACTACCTGTAGAATGACGGAGAGTGTCTCTATGACAAATATCCCTCCGACCACTGCAAGGACTATCTCGTGTTTTGTTATCACTGCAATTGTTCCAAGAGAGCCGCCAAGTCCAAGAGATCCTACATCACCCATGAAAACATCCGCTGGATAAGAATTAAACCAAAGAAAACCAAGGGAGGCACCAAACATAGCGCCACAGAAGACTGCCAATTCTCCTGTGAGTGGAAGATAGAGAACCTGAAGATACTGGGCCAATCCTTTATGCCCTGAGATATAAACAAGGGCTCCTGTAGCAAATGCTGCAATAGCAACAAGTCCTATAGCAAGCCCGTCAATTCCATCTGTAAGATTAACTGCATTTGATGAACCAACAATAACAATTATAGAGAAAGGTATATAAAATAATCCGAGGTCAAAAAGCCACTTTTTAAAGAAGGGGATACTCAAGACATCTGTATAAGGGTCTTTTGGATTTATGTACAGAAAGATACTTATCAAGAGAGCAAGAGCTATCTGACTCCCAAACTTATATCTTGCCTTTAATCCTTTTGAATTTGACTTGATAATCTTGAGATAGTCATCACAAAATCCTATAAATCCAAAGCCTGTGAGTGAAATAATCATAATCCATATATATATATTCTTAAGATCTCCCCATAAAAGAATTGATATTAGTATGCAAAGGATAATAAGTATCCCTCCCATTGTTGGTGTCCCCTCTTTGTTCATATGTGTCTTAGGTCCGTCATCCCTAATCCGTTGCGTCATACTTAATCTTTTCAGTTTGTTTATAATCCATGGACCCAAAAATAAAGAAAAAAACATCGCAGTGAGTATCGCAAGGGAAGTTCTGAATGTAATATATCTGAAGACATTCATGGGAGAAAACCACTCATGTAAGTTATATAAAAGGCTATATAGCATATAATGTCTCGAGAACCTTTTCCATACTCATTCCCCTTGAACCCTTGATCAGGACTGTATCACCTTCAATACATATATCTCTCAGGATCTTTTTAGCTTCAAATGAATCCCTTGACTTATAAACCTCCCCTTTAAATTCAGATGCTACTGATGACATAATAGGTCCTACCGCTATGAATATATCAACTGGTAATTCTGACATCCACATAACAAGCCTTTTGTGGGCATCCTTCTCATAAGAACCGAGCTCAAGCATATCACCGAGAACAGCAATTGCCCTACCTTTTTTAAGTCTTACAAGTTCCTTTATCGCCTCCTCCATTGAAGCAGGATTTGCATTGTATACATCACTGATAATTTGTATTCCCTTATCCTCCTTTACCTCGAATCTCATTGGAACACCTTTAAAAGACTCTAAGGCAGATTTTATATTTTCAATTTTTATATTAAAGATGGAACCAATGGCAGCAGATGCAAGCAGATTATATATGTTGAATTTTCCTGATATCTTTGAGCAGACTTCAATAGAATCACTATCTATGTGTAAGAGAAAGATAGAACCATTTTTTTTAAGTTTGATATTAGTTGCATAGAGTTCAGCCATATTACTTATTCCAAATCTCACTATCTTTCCTTTAAAACCTGATGATTGAATACCATCCATCAAAAAGGTATCATCAGCATTTACAATAGCTACTTTTATGCCTTCAAGGATTTCAAGCTTTGTCTTTCTAAGTGTATCCATGTCTCTAAAACCCTCAAGGTGAGACGGGCTAAGATTTGTTAAAATGCCATAATCAGGCTTTGCTATGTCGCATAATTCCTTTATTTCACCCGGGCCACTTGCACCCATTTCGAGCACAACAACTTCATCATCCTCCTGAACTTTTGTGAGTGTCAAAGGTAGTCCTATATGATTATTAAGATTACCCGGGTTTTTTAGAACCTTATAATTTGAACGCAATACCAATGCAACGAGTTCTTTTGTGGTCGTCTTACCATTTGAACCTGTTATACCAATAACAGGAATATTTTTTCTGAAACGCATATAAGTCGCTAAATTCTGAAGTGCCCTCAGTGTATCCTCCACAAGAATAACGGTCTTTTTCCCCCTATGATTTGTAGGTGATTGACTCACAATAGCACCATCACCTTTTGTCAATGCCTCTTGAAGGAAATCATGACCATTAAATTTATTGCCTCTTAAGGCAACAAATAACTCACCCTCTTTTATAGTCCTTGAATCTATTGAAACACCTGTAAAAAAAGGGGAATTAGCTGATATAATTTTTCCTCCTGTTGCTTCTAATATATCCTCGATTTTCAGACCTTTCCTTAAGCCATTTTCTGACATACAAAAAACCTCATACATCTTTTCCAATCCCCAATTTATTCCTCAGTGCCTCTTCAAGAATTTCTCTATCATTGAACTTATACCTTATCCCTTTTATCTCTTGGTAATCCTCATGTCCCTTACCAGCAATGATAATGATATCACTCCCACCTGCCATGTCTACTGCTTTTCTTATAGCCTCTTTTCTATCCGGTTCCTTGATATAGTTCCGATTTACCACTCCATGTTCTATCTCGCGGATTATCTCAGAGGGTTCCTCATATCTTGGATTATCAGAGGTTATGATAACAAGGTCACTAAGTTTTGTTGCTATAGCACCCATCTTTGGCCTTTTGCCTCTGTCTCTATTTCCACCACATCCAAATACAGTAATTACACGGGGTGATATATAACGACCATTTTTTGAGGAGTTTTTAGCAAGTTCCTTAGCTGAATAAATCAGCCTTTCCAGAGCATCCTCTGTATGTGCATAATCAACGATACATAAAAAATTCTGTCCGAGTTCTACCTTTTCAAACCTTCCCTTGACATCCCTTAATTTTCCAATACCTTTAAGTATTATCTTCCATGGAACATTCAGAGATATTGAAGCTCCAACAGCAGAAAGTATATTGTAAACATTAGGCAACCCTAAAAGGGGAGAGGTGACATAATAACTCCTGCCCCGAAAATATATCTTGAATCTTAATCCATCAAGGGAGTTCTCTATATCCTTTGCGGTAAAATCAGCCCTCTCTTCTATACCAAAAGTTAAAACCTTCAAGCCCTTCTTCTTTATATCGGTTGATGATCTGAGTTCTGAAATCAGTCTCTTTCCATACGGATCATCCATATTAATTACACAGGAACTGCCATTATGGACAAGTTTTTTAAACAACCTTTCTTTTGCCCTGAAATAATCTTCAACGGTCTTGTGAAAATCGAGATGGTCTCTTGTGAGATTTGTGAAAATAGCAACCTTAAAAACTGCCTTATCAACCCTACGCTGTGCAAGGGCATGGGAAGACACCTCTGTAATAACATGCGAACAGTTAGATGAGAGCATCTCTTTTAATAGTCCGTGAAATTCTAAGGATTCTGGTGTTGTATAAGGAGCTGGAAAGGTTTTATCCTTTATCATGTATTGTATTGTCCCTATGAGTCCAACATCTTTCTGCCATGTTTCGAGAATAGACTTAAGGATATATGTCGTTGTTGTCTTTCCGTTCGTACCTGTAACACCTATCAAGGTAAGATTTTCTGACGGGGCGTTAAAGAAATTATGAGCTATGCATGCAAGGGATCCTCTGCTATCTTTAACCTTTAAAAATAAAACACTGACATTTTTCCTTCTTAAATTTCTTTCATGTACGATTACTGATGCACCTCTGTTAATAGCCTCTTTGATAAAATCATGACCATCATATTTTTCACCCTTTATCGCTACAAATAGATATCCATCTTTCACTTTCCGAGAGTCATAAGCTATGCCATTGATTTCTATATCTAAATCATAATTTTTCAATTCAATGTCATGGATTCCATTCAAAAGATCTCTTAATCTCATCTTGATACCACCAATAGGGTTTCGCCAGTATCATCTTCTCTTGGAATATTAAGATATGAGAGTGACTGGTCAGCAATATCGCGGAAAATGGGTGCCGCAACTACTCCACCATAAATCTGTCCTTTTGGTTCATAAATAACAACAATCAATGCAAGTCTTGGATTATCTGCTGGGACAAACCCTACAAAAGAACTTACATATTTTTGTTTTGAATATCTCTTTGTTATCGGATCTATCATCTGTGCTGTTCCGGTCTTTCCTGCAACTTCGTTCCCATCAACAGATGCACACCTTCCAGTGCCTCCTTCCCATACAACACTTTTGAGAATCTCTCTAAATGTCTCTGCTGTACTTTGAGAAATAACATATCTCTCTTCCATTTTATTGAAAGAATAAATCACTTCACCTTCAGGAGAAATTATCTCAGAAACAACATGTGGCCTTACCAGAAACCCTCCATTTGCTATTGCTGAATATGCCCTTAGAATCTGAAGCGGCGTCACTGCAACTTCTTGACCTATTGGTATTGCACCTAAAGAAGTAGCTGACCACCTCTCAGGCGGATGTATCCATCCTGAGACTTCACCTGGTAAATCAATATGTGTCTTCTCGCCGATCCCGAGAAGTTTTGCATATTTATATATTTTATCCTTTCCAAGTTTTAGACCGATCATAATAGAACCTACATTTGAGGACTTCTGTATAACCTCTTTAAATGTCAGAACCCCATGTTTGTGGACATCTCGGATAACCTTGCCACCCACCTCGATTCCTCCTTTACTCACATCGAAGATGGTATCAGGTCTTACAATCTTTTCTTCGAGAGCTCCAACACCAACAATAATTTTAAAAGTAGAACCAGGTTCATATAAATCGGTTATGGATCTGTTCTTCTTTTCAAAATCTCTATATCTACCAGCAGTATTCGGGTCAAAAGAAGGTCTGTTAGCAAGTGCGAGAATCTCGCCAGTAAAAGGATCCATCATTATTACCGAAGCTGCAGAAGCCCTCCATTTCAACATTGCTTTGTCTATCTCTTTTTCAATGATTCCCTGGAGACCCTCATCTATAGTCAGTATAATATTATTTCCTTTAACCTCTTTTTCAATTCCCGATGAGAGTATTCTTCCGCCTGCATCCCTATCTAAAAAGACCTTTCCGCCTTTTGCTCTTAAATACTTATCATATTGAAGCTCAATTCCTTCAAGTGCCTGATTATCAATTCCGACAAAACCAAGAATATGAGAGGCAAGTCTCCCTTTTGGATAGACCCTTTTCGCCTCATTCATAAAACCAGTTCCTTTTATGTTAAGTCTTTTTATTTTATCTGATAAAGACGGTTCAAGCTTTCTCTCAATCCATACAAACTTTCCATTTCTTGGTATCTTTGCAAAAACCTCCTTTGGTTCCTTTTCAATAGCAAAGGCAAGTTTTTTTATACTTTCACTGTCTCTATTAATAATATCTGGTTCACAGTATAGAGATTCCATCTCAACATTCAGTGCAAGCTCTCTTCCCATTCTGTCAAAGATTATTCCTCTTCTTGACTGAATCTCTTCAGCCTTGAGATATTGTTGTTGTCCTTTTTCAGAAAGAAGTTTGTGATTAAAAATCATCAAGTCAATCAATCGTAAAAATACAGCAAAAAAACCAAAAATAATAACTGTATTCAACATAATCCGTCTCTTTTTATTCACTCCCGCTTGCCCCTTCAATCATGGTAACAACATTTTTTCTCTCTAAAGAAACCTTGTATGGTAAAGGACCTTTCTGTCTTTTTACATGGATCACTTTAATTCTGTTTGGAAAAACAAAACCATAATCCCCACTTACAGATGAATTGATAGTCTCAAAAGACTGTAGATTGGCCTTCTCAGCAAAAAGTATCTTTCTCTCTTTAAGACACTCTTCCTTTATCTTTTCAAGGTTGCTAATGTCATATTCCAATGAAATAACATTTGACTTAAGCCACACAAGTCCAAAATGTGCAAAAATTAAAATGGCAATACACAGAGGTTTCAACAAGAAAGATAATATATTTCTCCTTCCATAAATTCGTATCATATCTTTTCTGCTGCCCTGAGTCTTGCACTCCTTGAAGATGGATTAACTCTTTTTTCATCAGACCCTGGTATTAAAGGCTTTTTAAAAAGCCTCTTCATTAATCCTTTTTTAGAACAATCTGAGATGAAATGTTTAACTATCCTGTCTTCAAGCGAGTGATAGGAGATAACGCACAATCTCCCGGCTTTTTTAAGAATTCTTAAAGAAGCATCAAGCCCTGCTTTTAACTCATCAAGTTCCCGATTAACTTCGATTCTTAATGCCTGAAATACCTTTGTTGCAGGATGAATTTTACCTCTCTTTACATATCTATCTACTATCTTAGATAACTCTGAACATGTATCTATTGTTTTTTTAGTCCTGTATCTGACTATTACCCTTGCAATCCTTTTTGAAAAGCGTTCTTCACCTAATTCTTTGAATATCCTTTCAAGTTCTTTTTCAGAATATCTGTTCACAACATCCCATGCAGAAAATGTCTGTTCTTGATCCATTCTCATATCGAGAGACATATCTGAATTAAAACTAAAACCTCTCTCAGGTCTCTTGATTTGTAATATAGAAACGCCGAGGTCAAAAAGAATACCATCAACCTCAGATATGCCTTCTTTAGAGAGAATATTTTCCATATCAGAAAAATTTCCTTTCTTAAGGATTACTCTTTTGTCTTTTAATCTATCACTTGTAATTTTCAGTGCCTCAATGTCCCTATCAATCCCTATCAGTCTCCCATCAGAACCAATAAACTTGAGTATTTCTTCAGAATGCCCCCCTGTTCCAATTGTCGCATCCACATATATCCCGCCCAGCACAGGATTAAGAACTTCTATCGCCTCTTTCAACATTACCGGGACATGATAATCTTCTACACTAATTCTCTACCCCAGCTTGGAGAATTAAACCCATCTTTCTATTAGAGACCATGTGCTGTAAGCCCAGCCTCGATAGCATCCCTATCCACCTTTGATGGATCAGATAGGTTATCCCATTCATCCCTGTCCCAAATTTCAATGCTCTCTAACTGACCAACTATAACCACATTTGTATTTATCCTTGCATCTTCCCTGAGGGCTGCGGGTATCAAAATCCTTCCCTGCTTATCTATCTCTATCTCAGTTGCTGATGCAATCACTCTCCTTCTAAAATATTTTATTGCTTTATCAGACTTTGGCTTCGTCCTCACAACCTCTTGTAGTCTATTCCATTCCTCAAGCGGATAAATCGAGAGACATCTTTCAAATGGAGCATTTGTGATATAAAGCTTAGGGCTATAATTACTCGAAATGATCTCACGAAAAGGAGCAGGAATAATGACTCTACCTTTAGGATCAACAGTATAATAATATTTTCCGGAAAATGAAGGCACTATCTTTCCTCCACTTTCTACCACTTTTTACCACAAAATATAGTTAAGAAAAAAAATAATGTCAAGAGAAAAATTTCTAACCTCAATATACAGTATGTAATTTTATAAAAATAACAATATATTGGGAATTTTTGATTATTTAAAAAGTGATATGATATCTTTTATTTTTGACAGAAAGCCTTATAGATGATTATAAGTAATACAGTGTTTCATCTCTTTCTGGTGGTTTTTTCTTGGCTCTTGGAAGAGTCTTCGTAGTTGAATTTAACAAATCCTCATCATTCAGGATATCTCCCATTTCCTCTTCTATTTTGTCAGGGTCTTCACCTGCTTCCATTCGCCTAAATGCCTCTTCCATCTTGGAGCCGAGCTTAAGACCTGTTGCATCAATAAGTTTCCGCATAAGATAAGCAGCCTGCTTTGGATCATCTTCATTGATATCTTTAACCTCATCTTCCAATAATGACATTGCCTTTTCCATTTTTGATTCATCCAATCCATCTACTACAGAACCATATTTCTCTTTTGCCCCTTTAAGAACTGAAAATCGTGAAATAAGGCGATCCAGAGGCCCTTTTTTACAACGCGGACATAAAGGCCTTTTTTCAGTGTTCACGAGTGGAGAGAAGAAGTTAAAAATTGTATTACAATCAGCACAATAGAATTCATAAATTGGCATAATTCTCTCCCGAATAAAAATCTTTCATATTATTTTATATTAGAATAAATACTTATCCAAAGTCACATCTGTCCTAAATAATACTTCGTGCTCTTAGAAAGACAGGTATGAGAGCCGATTTTAGAAGCAAAATCACGGGTAACCTCGATGAGCCCCAGGGTCGAAGCAAAGGTCTCAGCTAAAAGTTTTGAAAAGATATTAAAGTCAGAGAAAGGTTTAACCCGTATTACACAAGGGTGTAGCCGCAACCTTTAGGTTGCGTGGATTTATACAACTTTAAACCACTTTTATGCGATTAA
>JACAEY010000093.1 GCA_013388605.1 Nitrospirota bacterium
TATAACAAATATAACAAATATATGAGGAGGTCTTTTATGCTGAAAACAATAAATCCGATAAAGACAGAAAGTTGGCGAAAACTCAGAGAACATTATAAAATGATTAAAAACATACATATGAAAGATCTTTTCCTTGAAGATCCTAAACGTTTTGAAAGGTTCTCTATCCATTTCAATGACATTCTTGTTGATTATTCAAAGAACAGGATTACCGGCGAGACCATAGCACTCTTTCTCGAACTCGCAGAAGAAATAAATTTAAGAGATGCAATTGAAAAAATGTTTAGCGGTGATAAGATTAATGAAACTGAAAACAGGGCTGTTCTCCATATCGCCTTGAGGAATAAAAAAAATACACCTATTTATGTAGATGGTATAGATGTAATGCCTGAAGTTAACAGAGAACTAAATAAGATTGAGGATTTCTCCTCACAAATTATAAGTGGCAGATGGAAGGGTTATACAGGGAAAAAGATAACTGACATAGTAAATATTGGTATCGGCGGATCAGACCTTGGACCTGCCATGGTAACTGAATGTCTAAGACCATATGCAAAAGAGAGAATATCAGCACATTTTGTATCCAATGTTGATGGAACTCATATCACAGAAACACTGAAAGGACTAAATCCCGAGACAACTCTGTTTATAGTTGCATCAAAGACTTTCACTACACAGGAAACTATGACCAATGCATATTCTGCAAGAAAATGGTTTTTAAATCACGCAAAAGACCTTAAACATATAGCTAAACATTTTGTAGCGATATCAACAAATATTGAAAAAGTAAAAGCATTTGGTATAGATAGCAATAATATTTTCACCTTCTGGGACTGGGTTGGAGGTCGTTACTCCCTCTGGTCAGCTATCGGATTATCAATAGCATGTTTTATTGGATATGAAAACCTTGACGAACTACTTCAAGGTGCGTTTGATATGGATAACCATTTCAGATATACTCCTTTCGAAAGAAATATACCTGTAATCCTTGCATTCATTGGAATATGGTACACAAATTTTTTTGGTTCTGAGACTGAGATCATACTTCCATATGATCAATATATGCACCGTTTCCCAGCCTACTTTCAACAGGGAAATATGGAAAGTAACGGAAAATCAATTGATAGAAGTGGTAAGAAAGTAACATACCAGACAGGACCTATTATATGGGGTGAAATTGGGACAAACGGTCAGCACGCATTCTTCCAACTGATTCATCAGGGAACAAGGCTTGTTCCTGCTGACTTTTTAGCTCCAGCAAACAGCCACAACCCTCTTGGAGAACACCATGACATCCTCTTAGCAAATTTCTTTGCTCAGACAGAAGCCCTTATGAGAGGTAAAACAAAAAAAGAGGTTATTTATGAACTTAAAAAAGCGGGTAAGACCAGAGAAGAAATCAAAAAACTCTATCCATACATGGTTTTTGAAGGAAACAGACCATCAAATTCAATCCTCTTTAAAAAATTGACTCCGAGGATACTAGGAAGCCTAATCGCAATGTATGAGCATAAAATATTCGTTCAAGGAGTAATCTGGAACATTTTCAGTTTTGATCAGTGGGGTGTTGAGCTTGGTAAACAACTTTCAAAAAATATCCTGATAGAACTAAAAGACCATAGACAAATTTATTCCCATGATTCTTCTACAAATGGTTTAATTAATACATTTAAGAAGATGCGAGAACACTGAGTCTGTGCTTTAAATTTTTCGGTTCAGGTCAATTATTTCAAGACGGTTATTTACTTCAGGATGTTTTGTTGAAGGACCTTCTGTAAGCAAGACTATATTTCCTTCCACTTCATTTTCATAAAGCCATTTCTTTACATAAGCATTCCAATCCTCTGGATGCTCAGGTTCATGAACAGGATAAACACCGTATGAAAATTGGAGCCTCTGGCATGTTGTTTCCTGAGAACTGATTGCTACTATCCAGACAGGAATTCTGAACCTTGTTATATTTCTTGCGGTCGCACCACTATGAGTAGGAACAAAAACTGCTGAAGGTGATATGCGCTCCACTGTAGTTTCAATACCCAGGGCTATCAATTCTGTAAGACTTACTTTATCAGACTTAAATGCTTTTAACTCTTCCCTGATATGATGCTTTCTCAGATATGGTTCAGTTGCTGAAGCAATCTTTGAAAGCATATCAACAGCCTCAACTGGATATTTACCCATTGCTGACTCTCCTGATAGCATGACACAATCTGTACCATCAAGTATTGCATTAGCAACATCCGTTGCCTCTGCTCTTGTCGGACGCCTATTCCTTGTCATTGATTCAAGCATCTGAGTTGCAGTAATAACAGGTTTGCCTAACAGGTTTGCCTTATACATAAGTTGTTTTTGAACAATCGCAATCTTTTCTATAGGGATTTCTACTCCAAGGTCTCCCCTTGCAATCATTATTCCATCAGAATTTTCGAGGATTTCATCTATATATTCAAGTGCCTTCAAACGCTCTATCTTTGCTATGATGAAAGGATTATAACCAATTTCATTAGCAGCTTTACGAACTTCTAAAATATCTCTACCTGATTCAACAAAAGACTGGCTTACAGCATCTATATCATGCCTCATAGCAAATTTCAAATATTCATGATCTCGCTCAGTAAATGCAATAATGCCAAGCTCTGCGCCGGGTAAATTAAGCCCATTTCGTGAACGAAGCTCGCCACCCACAACGACTCTGCATACAACATCTTTATTCTGTACCTTAATAACCTCGAGTTGAATAAGCCCATCATTCAAGAAGATCATATCTTCTTTTTTTAAAACCTTTGTTATGCCTGCAAAAGTCACGGAAACCTTGCTTTCATCTCCTATTATTTCTTTTGTTGTTAGAGTAAAGATATCATTTGGTTTTAAATCAATCGGTTCTTTTATAAACTGACCAATTCGCATCTTTGGTCCAGGAAGGTCTGCAATAATTGCAATTCGGCGCCCAGTAGCTTTTGCTGCAGATCTAAGATTAAGGATTATCTTTTCATGACTATTAAGGTCTCCGTGTGAGAAATTAAGTCTTGCTATATTCATACCAGCATAAACCATCTGTTTTATAATCTCGACTGATTCAGATGCTGGCCCCATGGTGCAAACTATCTTTGTCTTATTAACAGGTAACTTCATAAATATTACCCTATTCAAATTGATAGGTATTATAACAGAAATATTATTGATTCATAATCTTTGAGTATCCTCACGGAAGACACTCAAAGGATTACCAAATTCTACCATTAGATCCTGGATGTAAAACTCAGGATAAAAGATGGGACTTTTAAGAATTTACAAGAATATAATTATCGAAAAATTCATCTCGTCTCTTCCTGATAGCATGAAGAAATTCATTTAGCCTTGATATCAACCTTTGCTTACGAAAATAGTCTTCCCTCTTTTCATCATCCTTCATTAATGAGTAAGCTTTTGTTATGGCTTCAAGGATTGCGATAACTTTATCTTTTATAGAAGGGTCAGGAAAGCTGAGATATCTATCAGGATGGAACTCTTTTACAAGTTTATAATAGTTGTTTTTGATTGCTTCAGTATCTGTATCCTCATCAATCTCAAGTAGCTCATTCACACTGATATTATTTAGATTCGAATAGAAGACATTGACTCTTTCAAGGAGGGCTTCTTCTTCGTCATGGAAAGCCTTAAAAATATCCTCAAGTATGACCGTCGCCTCTTTTTTGTCTTCATCGCTCTGCACTTCCTCCAGTATTCCTGTAGAATAAAGTACATACAAGCTTTTCATTGCTTGAAAAGAGTTAGATGAAATGTTAATAAGTTCCCTTACCGTCTTTTTTCCGTCAACCATAAAAAGCATTTTTTTATCTATAGAACTTAGAATAATATCCTGAAATAGACTTACTGGATCTGTGCTCAACCTTAAAACAACATCCATATCTGGAAGTTCTTTCCTTAAGCTGGTTATATTATGGATCCTTCTGACACCTTCATATATAAGATTAGCCATACTCATCTTTAGTGTTATAATCTCATTTGAGGGATTCTCTTCCTCATTGAATTCATACTCAGCATCTTGAAGTTCAAACAAGCTATATATAATATCCTTTATTTGGTATTTCACACCCCAGATGACTTCTTGCGGTGTAAGATACCCAAGCTCAACAAGTATCTCGCCTTGTCTCTTTCCTGTCTTTTTTAGAATCTCCACAGATTTATCATATTGCTCCATGGTTATCTTTCCAATTTTAGTAAGCGTTTCACCTAATCTGTCGTCTTCATCAGTTGAAGATGCATAAATAGCATCACCCTTATGTATAAAGATCTTTTTTGTATATAAAGGTGTTCTAATTTTTAATGTACCCGTTTTTCTATTTCTATTAAGATATACAAGTAGCTTTGGGATGCTGATATCCCTGATATTTCCTTTCATTGATATTTCCATCTTTTACACCTCTACCTTATAAGTATGTTTTTTTAATTCAATAGCCACTTAATTTTTATAATTAATAAAAGAAATTTACGTGATATGAATCACTTTGCTATATTTTGTGAAGAATATCCTTTTATTTGATAATAACATTGTTAAATCTTCAGAAAGGTGCATGTAATGGACATTAAAAAAGGCTTAGAGAATCCTCTAAACCATCATCACTTCTTGGTAGCGGGGAGAGGATTTGAACCTCTGACCTTCGGGTTATGAGCCCGACGAGCTACCGGACTGCTCCACCCCGCGATTATATATACAATACCTTAATTAGTAATCTTTTTTCAACAATACTGGATTACCTTAAACAGGTTTAGAATGAGATTCAAGAAGATAATATTTTGTCAAATTTTAAGTTATGATGGTATGATATTAATACTCAAATTTACTGGCAATGATAAATGGTAGAGGCATTAAAACAACATAGATGGATCCTTGATATATTTGACATTACTCTGGTATCTGTTATTGTTTACCGCCTTCTCCTGATCATAAAAGGAACCAAAGCTGCACAGATGCTGATCGGACTCGGTGTCCTTCTTGGTGCTTCCTTATTATCAAGATATTTTGAATTAAATACAGTTGGCTGGCTAATAGAGAGTTTCTGGGCACAGGCAGTAATTGCAATAATCATTCTATTCCAGCCAGAGATAAGAAAGGCACTTGCCCAAATGGGTGAGGCGCAATTCTTCCGATCATTTACTCCTGCTGAAGAGCTGAAATCGCTCGAAGAAATAGTAAGGGCTTCTGTTGCCCTTGCCAATAGAAAGATTGGCGCGCTTATTGTTTTAGAGAGAGATATAAGCTTGAAAGACTTTATTGAGATTGGCACACCTCTCGATGCAAAGGTATCAAAGGAACTGTTAATGAGCATTTTTCACCCCACATCACCAATCCATGACGGTGCAGTAATCATCAAAGGTAACAGGGTGATTGCCGCTGGATGTTTTCTGCCTATAACATTGGGACCAGAAGTCAGAAAGACATTAGGCACAAGGCATCGAGCAGGAATAGGTCTTGCTGAAGAGACAGATGCTGTTATCATAATTGTTTCAGAAGAGACAGGAATGATATCACTCGCAATTAATGGAAGGCTTGAGACAAATCTTGATATGGGTGGTCTAAGAAATATTCTTACTGACTTGTTTACAACAAAGAAAGCGGGATGAGACACCCTATTTTTAAAAACATTGGACTTAAAGTAACCGCTGTTCTTCTTTCATTTCTTTTGTGGGTTTTTGCGACTTCACGTGGTGTGTCTGAAATATCTCTTGATGTCCCACTTGAGTTCAAGAATATCCCGAATGGACTTGAACTGATGTATTATGGTGTTAAGGTTGTTAACCTTACAATAAAAGGACAAGAAAGACTTATAAGAACAATAAGCCCAGCAGATATCCGTGTCTGGGTTGATCTCAGCAAAGCAAAAAAAGGTGAAGGTATTTATGCGATAAACAAGAATAATATGAGGCTACCTTTAACCGTAACTGTAAAAAATATCACTCCCTCCTCTGTAAAAATTCTGCTCGATGAATCTTTCTCAAAAAGAGTTAGGGTAAAACCAGTCGTTATTGGAGAACCTAAAAGAGGTTATCATGTGAAATCTGTTTCTGTTGTGCCACGCAACATTGAAATAGAAGGCGCAAGCTCTAAGATTAAAAATATAGATAAAATAAAGACAGAACCGATCGACATCACAGGTCTTGATGAAACCTTGACAGAAGACTTAAAGCTTGATGTGTCAGGCATGAATATAAGAACTGAGGTCGAAGAAGTTACGGTGAAGGTTGTAATCGAAAAGGAGGCAAGATGAGACTTTTTGGGACTGATGGAATAAGAGGTACTGTTAATAAACATCCAATGACTCCTGAAATGGTTCTAAGAATTGGTATGGCAGCAGCACATATTCTTAGAAATACACGTGGGAAAAATATGATTCTGATAGGTAAGGATACAAGGTTGTCAGGATATATGATAGAAAGTGCCCTTACATCAGGGATATGTTCAATGGGTATGAATGTAATGCTTGTTGGACCTTTACCAACTCCTGGAATTGCCTTTTTGACAAGAACACTCCGTTTAGATGCAGGAATTGTGATATCAGCATCCCATAACCCTTTTGAAGATAATGGAATTAAGCTTTTCTCTTCAGAAGGCTTCAAGCTTCCTGACTCAATTGAGAAAAAAATTGAAGAACTTATGCTCGCTCAAGGACTTCAAAGACATAGACCCAAAGGCGCTGAAATAGGGAAGGCATACAGACTTGATGATGCATCAGGAAGATATATTGAATATATAAAATCCACTTTACCTAAGGGTATGACTTTTGAAGGTGTAAAAGTTGTTGTTGATTGCGCAAATGGTGCATCCTACAAAATAACACCCCTACTTTTACAGGAACTCGGTGCAGAAGTTATAGCAATAAATGATAAACCCAATGGTATAAATATAAATGTAAATTGTGGTTCTTTGCATATCGATGGACTTCTTCAAGCAGTGAAGCGCTACAAAGCAGATATAGGCATTGCACATGATGGCGATGCAGACAGAACAATTTTCTGTGATGAAAAAGGAAAAATATTTGACGGAGACCATGTAATTGGTATATGGGCTGTAGAGATGAAGAAACAGGGTTTACTCAAAAAAGATACTGTAGTAACAACTGTAATGAGTAATCTCGGCTTTGAGGAATATCTGAAAAAAAATGGTATCAAGTTGGTAAGGACACATGTAGGTGACAGGTATGTGGTTCAGGAGATGATAAAAGGAGGATATAATCTTGGAGGTGAACAGTCTGGTCACATCGTATTTTTTAACTTTAATACAACTGGTGATGGTCCACTTACAGCGGTCCAGGTCTTACACCTAATGATGAAAAAAGAGGCTCCACTTTCAAGACTTGCTTCTGAGATAGAACTTTATCCTCAGATTCTCATAAATGTTGAAGTAAAAAACAAACATGGCCTTAAAACAAATCCTCAGATTGAAGAAGCAATAAAGACAGCAGAGAGAGAACTTGCTGGAAAAGGAAGGGTTCTTGTCAGATCATCAGGCACAGAACAGAAGGTAAGGGTGATGCTCGAGGGTAAAGAATTATCTCTCATTACAAAACTTGGTAAGGATATATCTAAAGTAATTAAAGAAGCCCTTTGCTAAATGTCTTTTTTTCTCTCATTCCTTTCAGGGACTGTTCTTTTCATTTCCTTCTTTTATTTCCCCTTCTCCACCATTTTTATTTTTTTACTTTCTTCTATCTGTCTGGTCATTATGAAAAGATTTTTCCTTATTCTGATCATCCTTACTGGAATGGCCGTTGCATTTTTAAGATATGAACCAGTCAAGGAACTGTCTCATATAAGTAGTAAAGAGGTTGTCTTAGAAGGTTCTGCCATCTCCCTTCCTGCTGAGACAAAAAGCGGAATGGTAAGGCAATCACTGAAGATTCAGTCTGCATTTGATGTAATGACAGGTAAAGAAATAACTGAACTCCGTAAACAAGAGGTTGTGATACTCTCCGATAGAGAATCTATTCCATGGACTGAATGCAAAATGCGGGTTAAGTTTCTGAATGACAGTACAAGACTGAATCCGGGGAAACCTGTCAGTAAGGAAATCTATGCGAGATTGCTTGAATTAAACAAAACTGAAAACAAAAAAAATTCTCTTGGCACAAAAATTCGGATGCTTCGATATAGGCTGAACAAATATATCCAGGGAAATTTTGAGAAAGACTCATCTGCCTTTATCTCCGCAATAACAATAGGACAGAGGGCATTAATGGATGAAGATCTAAGTAATGCCTTTAATAAAACAGGACTTGCCCATATTCTCAGCATTTCTGGTACTCACTTCGGCCTTTTTTCTATTTTTCTGTTCGGAATATTCAGAATCCTTATTAATGTTCTACCCTACAGGGTCCTCCAGAGAATCACCATTTATCTTACCCCTTCACAGGCGGCAGCTTTGCTTTGCCTTCCATTTATGTTCGCTTATCTCGGACTCTCAGGAGGAAACATACCTGCTGTGAGGTCCTTTATTATGGTTGGTCTCTTTCTTCTGGGGCTTCTCATCGGAAGAAAGGACTCATGGCTCAACTCTTTGTTCTTTGCAGCATTTGTCCTGTCTGTATGGGACCCGAAGGTTATACTTGACATATCATTCCAGCTGTCATTTCTCGCAGTCCTGTTTATTGGTTTCTCAATCAAAAACAAGGATGAGAAAAAACAGGATAAAAAAACAGTAGCAGAGACACCAGTCACATCAGGCATCAAAAAAATTCCTATATACCTCAAGAATGTCCTTTTACTATCCGTCTCAGCATCTATCGGGACAGCGCCTCTTGTAGCATATTACTTTCACTATTTTTCAATAATCTCCCCTATATCAAATTTATTTATTACACCTATCATAGGATTTGTACTCATACCTTTGGCGATTTTTTCATCTTTTTTATTTTTGATCACGGGGCATTATGTATTTACTACGGTTGTCTCTACTGTCTCAGGTATTAGCATTTATCTGGTAAAGTTCATGTCTGCTATTCCCTATGCTGACATAAAGGTGCCAGCCTTTCCACTAATTCTGATCTTCTTATTCTATGCAGGATTTCTCTTTTATTTTCTTTCAGGGAGAAAGAAATATACCCTCCTAATTCCCTTTGTTCCTATATTTGTATATATCTTGCTTTCAACCCTTGAAAAGAAAGAATTGACAGTAACCTATCTTGATGTTGGCCAGGGTGATTCAGCAGTTATTGAGCTTCCTGATGGGAAGACCATGGTAATAGATACAGGAAGAACCGGCAAAGAAACTGCCTCGTTTCTCAAATACAGAGGTAAAAAAACAATCGATGCCATTATCCTTTCTCATGTCCACTCTGACCACACAGGCGGTCTGTATTATTTAATAAAGAGTTTTAAGGTTAAAGAACTCTGGGATAATGGAAGGCTTATTTACCCAGGAGATTTTATAAACCATACGAAGGTTAAACACAGAATGCTTAACAGGGGTGATATGGTTGAAGAGAAAGGGTACAGTATTTCCACCTTTCATCCTTATCCAGAATTCTATACAATGTACGGGGACGAATCTATCGAGGCTGATAACGAATCCCTAATACTAAAGATTAAAGGTAATAATAAGTCATTCGTCTTTACAGGTGATGTTGAGGAAGAGGCAGAGGAGGATGTTTCTCATCTTAGTGTTTGGCTTAAGGGTGATGTTATTAAGGTACCACACCATGGCAGTAAAAAATCTGCATACGAGCCTTTTTTTAATGCTGTCTCGCCTGATATTGCCATAATTAGTGTGGGACGTGATAATCCATTCGGTCATCCTCATCAGGAAATGCTGGATGTCCTAGATGGAAAAAAGATATTCAGGACAGATCTTGACGGAGCGATAAAAATCAAAGAATCAGAAAATGGACTTGAAACCAAGACGTATAAAGATTTTCAATTTCAACAGGTGAAATCATTGAGAGAAGAAATAAGGAATCTAAAAAGACTTTTTGAGACATGGTAATTACATGTATTTTTATTAGGAAACAGTTAACCCGATTTCTCTTTTTTCGATTTGAATGCCATACTTTTTTTGTAGTAAATGGACCACTCTTTTACCTTCCAGATCTGTTTCTGATGAGCACACCAAACTAAGACAGTTCCTGCATATAAATTGAGAAAAGGCAAAAGTTTTTCCCCCTTCCATAAAAGCTCCAAAAACTCTAAGGATAAAAAAATCAGAACTAAGATTAATAGGTTGTTTGCATTCATCGCAAACAGCTATCATAAGAGAAAAAGGATAAGCAAATTGAGCTCTATATCCAAATTGGTGTTTCTGGACTTTACCCCATAATTTAACCTTACCAAAAACCACACCGTTGGGTATAATTTTAAATAGAGGGTCTGCAAAGGCGTATTGAGGAGAATTATAGGCATAAATACCACATGGATCAACCTCTGGTGGACCATTAGTGTGGAGCTCATAAAAATAATAACTATAACCGCAGAGACATTCAGCTTTAAATCTTTTCATAGGTGGCCACCTGATTAATTTAATAATTGATGTCAACCATAGATCAATACTATTATTATTTAAGTTTTCACTAACAATTCTCCAAAATCGCCATCCAATAAGTGGAGCTATAAAATCAGGGACTACAACTTTTTTCATCGACTTGAAAGATTATTTTTCGATTTTTTTAAAGGTATAGGAACCTTTTCTGGCTCCTTTGCTGGCTTCTTAGCTGGAATTGGTTCTTCCAGTGGTTCCACTATTATTTCTCTTTCAAATTCTCCGATCCTACTCATAATTTAATACTCACTTTATTTTATTCACTCAATTTAAAGAAACTCACAAAAATCCAAACAGATGGTTATTTTTGTTATTATAAATCAGTGTCAAAATAATATACAAGTTTATATTCGCTAAGGTAGTGCTGGACTCGTAATGATATAAAGGTTATACTTTCTGCAAATCCGGGGGAGGAAAAACATACTTTGAAAATCGAATTTAA
>JACAEY010000081.1 GCA_013388605.1 Nitrospirota bacterium
GCGATGGATTATGCAGAGCAGTATATGGAAGAATTCGACCTATTCAGCAAAAGCCCGAATAGAGCAAGCCATAAGCCATATGTCCTTGAGATACACAAAAGGAACACAAAAGAGAAGGTAAGGGAACTTTTTTCCTGATGCCACATATGATGACTTTCGTATAGTTTTAAAACAAATCAATTTCAGAATTGTGAGAACTAAGAAACACGCTTAAATATGAAAAACCGGTTAATAGAACTTATTCTTGAGAAGGCTTTTAAGTACAGTGAAGAGCCTGTTTTTAAGCTCGTATCAGGTAGAATGAGTAATTATTATTTCAACTGCAAGGCAGTTACTCTTCATCCAGAAGGGATGCATCTTATAGGAAATCTTATTTTTGAGATGATTAAAGATTCAGATATAAAAGGGATTGGGGGTTTAAGCCTCGGTGCTGACCCAATAGCTTATGCGGTTACTTATACATCATATCTTAAAGGTAAACCTGTTGAAGCCTTTATTGTCAGAAAAACCCCAAAAAACCATGGCATCCGTCCAGGCGGACAGGTAATTGAAGGAAATGTTAAAAAAGGCGACAGGGTAGTGATTGTCGATGATGTTATCACAACTGGCAAGTCAACGATTGAAGCAATTGCAAAGGCTAAAGAAGAAGGTCTTGAAATTGTAAAAGTAATTGCTCTCATAGATAGACAGGAAGGTGGCAGGGAGACAATAGAGGCATTAGGTTATAAAGTTTACTCTATTATCACAAGAGATGAGGTAATGGAGCTTTACAGGACACAAAATAAATATCTAACTCACTAATTCATTTGTGTCTAATTCACTGTTTCAGGGTCTCAATGCCTCTCAGCTTCCCAGAGACGGGGGTCAAGGGCATCCCTTAATCCTTCTCCAACAAGGTTATAGCTTAAAACTGTTATCAATATAGCAAGTCCAGGAAAGAGAGATAGCCACCATGCAACTTCTATATTATCCTTACCAGATGTCAGGATGTTTCCCCAGCTCGGTTCAGGCGGTTGTACTCCAAGACCAAGAAAGGAAAGACCTGATTCAATGAGTATTGCTCCAGCCACACCAAATGTAGCAGCAACAAAGACTGGCGAGAGGGCATTCGGAAGAATGTGGCTAAAAATAAGACTTTTATCACTTGCACCAATAGCCCTTGCAGCAGCCACAAAATCCTTCTCCTTTAGTGAAAGAAATTCAGCCCTAACGAGCCTTGCCACATCCATCCAGTTTGTAAGTCCTATGACGACCATTATAGTAAATATACTCTGTTCAAGTACTGATATAACTGCAAGTATCAGGAAAAAGGTGGGGAACGCAAGCATTATGTCAACGAATCTCATGAGAATGTTATCTATTAATCCTCCATAAAATCCTGCGATTGCACCTATAATAATTCCTGCTGTTATTGCAATACCAACCGCAATAAAACCAACTTTTAGAGAGACCCTGCTTCCCCATATAATCCTTGATAAAAGGTCTCTTCCGAGTTCGTCTGTTCCAAGTAGATGTTCCCTGCCTGGTGGTGAAAGCACATTGTGGACATCAATAGTAGTTGGATTATAAGGAGTAATAAACGGAGCCGATAGAGATATTGTTATCAGTAAAAAGACTATAAATGCGCCGATTAGAGAAAGTCTGTTCTGTGAAAATCTTTTTCCAATAATAAATAAAAGTCTCATTGTTTTTTGCTCACCCTTATCCTCGGGTCAACAAAGGCATATGAAATATCAGCTATTAGATTTCCAAACAAAGTGAGGACTGCTCCTATTACAAGTATCCCCATAATTGTAGGATAGTCTCTTGACATCGTGGACGTATAAAAGAGTTGTCCCATACCAGGAATAGCAAAGATGGTCTCGAATATAACACCACCTCCTATAAGACCAGGTACAGATAGACCAAGGATTGTAACAATCGGCATGAGGGCATTCCTGAATGCGTGCTTAAAAACAACCTCATGTTCTGGTAAGCCCTTTGCCCTCGCAGTTCTGATATAATCCTGTCTTATTACCTCAAGCATACTCGATCTGCTGTAACGACTCAAACCTGCAATCCCACCGAATGCAGAAATACCAACAGGCAGGATGAGGTGTTTAATCCAGTCTAATAACCTTTCAAGAAAACTCATCTCAGATACATCTATACTCTGTATGCCAGATATTGGAAGGATCCCCATATTCACACCTAAGAAAATCATAAGCAGAAGTGCAAGCCAGAAGGTAGGAGTGGAAAAACCGATAAATACGAATACAGTTGTAAGCTTGTCAAAGATTGAATATTGCTTCGTTGCTGATATAATGCCAATAGGTAAAGAAATGCTGAATATGAGGAGTAAAGACAGGATATTAATCGTTAATGTTATCGGAATTCTCTCAATAATTTTATCAATGACCTTTTTGCCGTCAACAAAGGACTTGCCAAAATCTAATTTTATGAACCTTTCAAGCCAGTCAAGATATTGTATATGAAGTGGCTTATCAAGACCATATAGTTTTTTAAGATTCTCTCTTGCCTGTGCGGATGCCTTAAGAGACATCTCTGTCTGAACCTCAACAGGGCTTCCAGGAGCAAGATGTATTACAATAAAAGTTATCAGGGTAATTCCTAAGATAAGAGGTATCATCAGAAGAAATCGTTTAATAATATATGAAAGCATGTATTATTTTAGCCAAGATGGCTTAAAACTTTGCAACTAATTTAGAGAAAATTGTCTTTTATAGATGTGGGTTAAAATAACCAAGGATAAAGATAAAATATATTTCTACCTTATAAGTCTTGGCTGTGCAAAGAATCTTATTGACAGTGAGAAGATTACAGAACATCTTATCAAGGCAGGATATGCTCTCACTGAGGACATTTCAGAGGCATCTTTAATTATCATAAATACCTGTGGTTTTATTAAGGATGCTAAAAGGGAATCCATAGATGTTATACTCAATACACTTCAGGAAAAACCCCCCGATTCAAAGATCGTCGTATATGGCTGTCTTGTCCAGCGCTATCAGAAAGAACTAAAAGAACTTATCCCAGAAGTAGACCTCTTTTTACCAATAATTTCCTATAAAGAGTTTACTGAAAAGATTATGACAAATTTTCCTATATCTTCTGCTTCCAAAATAAAAAAACAAAAGAGGATTCTCTTCACTCCTCCTTCATATACATATATAAAAATCTCTGAAGGATGCGGAAATTTCTGCTCTTATTGTTCTATCCCTCTCATCAGGGGTCCATTAAAAAGTTATTCTATTAATGAAATTGTGAGTGAGGTCAAAAAAGCCCTGGACAGAGGTGTTTATGAAATAAACCTTATTGCTCAGGATATTACTGCTTATGGAGTTGATATCTATCAAAAGCCTTCTCTAAATTTACTCATAAAGAGTATCCTTTCAATAAAGAGAGAGTTCTGGCTCAGGCTTCTTTATCTATATCCTGCAAGAATTTCTACTGAACTTATAAAGCTCATCAAGTCTGACTCTCGCATTGTTAAATATGTAGACATCCCTATACAGCATGTGAACAACAGGATTTTAAGACTTATGAACAGACACTATACAAAAGAAATCCTCAGGAAAAAGATTGAACTATTGAGAGAAAAAATACCCTCTATTGCAATTAGGACATCTATAATTACAGGTTTTCCTACAGAAACAGAAAAGGATTTTCAGGAGTTAATTGAATTTATTAAAGAGGTCAAGTTCGAAAATCTTGGTGTATTTGAGTATTCTCCAGAAGAAGGCACAAAAGCTTTATTTCTGAAACCAAGAGTCCCTTCTTATGTCAGGGAAAAAAGAAGAAAGGTTCTTATGAATATTCAGAAAGAGCTGGTAAAAGAAAAAAATAAATCTTTTAAAGGTAAAACATTTCCATGTCTGGTGGAGCTACCTGTTGACAAATATGGAGGATTATGGACAGGAAGAATATTTTCACAAGCACCTGATGTTGATGGAAGAGTATATTTTACTAACCATAATACAGGGGAATGGAGAAAGGTTGTGAATGTCAGGATAAATGACTTCAAAGACTATGACTTGATAGGAGAATGTATTGAGTAGGAATATTCTCTTAGATATCTTCCAGTATATGATTCTTTAGCATTCTCTATATCTTCTGGTGTTCCCTCAAAGACGATTCTTCCACCTTTATCTCCTCCTTCTGGACCTAAGTCAATTATCCAGTCAGATGCCTTTATTACATCAAGGTTATGCTCAATAACGACAACCGTATTCCCTGCATCTACCAATCTGTTAAGAATATCAAGTAGCCTTCTGATATCTCTAAAATGTAAACCTACTGTTGGTTCATCAAGTATATACAGAATGCCTTTTACTGATAAATTTAACTCTGCACATATCTTGAGTCTCTGTGCCTCGCCACCTGAAAGTGATGTTGCTGGCTGTCCAAGTTTAAGGTAGCCAAGACCGATATCATACATGAGCATTAAAATATTTTTAATACGATGTGAATTGTGGAATTGGTCTAATGCCTCTTCGACAGTCATGTTTAGAACATCATCAATATTCTTTCCACGATAAGTAACACGAAGAGTTTCTGACTTATATCTCTTTCCACCGCATTCTTCGCATTTTATGTATAGGTCTTCAAAAAAATACATTTCGAGTCTTTGATATCCAGAGCCCTTGCATGCTTCACACCTGCCACCAGGAACGTTGAACGAAAAGAAACCGGGACTATATCCAAAAGCCCTTGCCTCTATCTGTTCTGAAAATAGTCTCCTAATATCATCAAAAATCTTTAGATAGGTAACAGGATTTGAACGGGGGCTTCTTCCAATCGGGGTCTGGTCTATAAGTTTAGCACCTTTTAGATACCTTGCGCCTTCAATGTCCTTATATGGTAGAGGGATGGTATGTTCGATTCCTAACTCTCTGGCTAATGCCTTATAAAGGGTCTCTACAATAAGACTACTTTTACCAGAGCCTGAAACACCCGTAACAACAGTTAATGTCTTTAGCGGAATACAAAGGTCAACTGATTTCAGGTTATTACCTGATGCTCCAAGAAGACGAAGATTTTTACCAGAACTATTTCTCCTCTTCAGGGGTGGTTCAATTCCTTCAAAACCTTTTATATACCGTGCTGTAATAGTATCTGTATTAAGGAACTCCTCTTTTGAACCAGAAAAAACGATCTCTCCTCCTTTGTGCCCTCCCCCTGGTCCCAATTCAACTATCCAGTTTGCAGATTCTATTATTCTTCTATCATGTTCAACGACCAATATAGTGTTTCCAAGCCTTGAAAGCTCTGACATAATTTTTGCAATTATCTCCGTATCTCTGACATGTAATCCTACTGTTGGTTCATCAAGCACATAAAGGGTCCCTGTAAGAAATGAGCCTAACTGATTTGAAAGGTTTACCCTCTGATACTCCCCACCTGAAAGTGTTCTACCATCCCTGTTAAGGGTAAGATAATCAAGACCTACTTTCTTCAGGAATCCAAGTTTAATCGATATGAGCCTTAGGACCTCTTTTGATATCTCTCTCTGAAAGGTTGAGATATTCAGATTTTCAAAGAATTCTATTGCATCTGAAATGTGTTTTGTGCAGAGCTCTGCTATATCGAGTCCAGAAAGTTTATATGAAAGGGATTCTTTTTTTAATCTCTTACCCTTACAATCAGGACATACAATAGGTCTTCTGTATCTACTAAGAAACACTCTTATATGTAATTTATATCTCTTACCCTCCATTTCTTCAAAGAAATCATCTATCCCGTAAAATGAACTTCCCCCTTTGAAGAGTAATGATTTTTCTCTTTGGGATAATTCATAATAAGGCTTATTGATGTCTATTCCATCTTTTGGTGCATTTTTGATAAGTTGTTCTTTCCACCATCTAAATGAAGGTTTATTCCATGGAACAACAGCCCCTTCAGACAGTGAGAGTCTCTTATCAGGAATTATGATATCCTCATCATATCGAAGAATATTACCGAAACCTTTGCAGGTAGGGCATGCTCCTACAGGGTGGTTAAAAGAGAAAAGTAGTGGATATGGCCTTTGTAGCTCAATATTACATTCATTACACGCATTATCTGAAGAAAAAACATGAAGAGTAAAGCCTAATGCATGAGGCGATGTAGAACTAATGGAATTGTTTAGGATTATGATTTTTATTCTACCATCCCCTTCTCTCCATGCCAACTCAATAGAATCCCCGAGTCTTGGTTCATCCCTTATGATAAGCCTATCAACCACTACACTCAGTTTTGAATCCCGGGCTTTGAATTCTGGGTTTATTTCAATTACCTCACCATCTTGCCATATCCTATAAAAACCCCTTTTTTTCAATTCTTCTAATGATTCCTCTGACTCAAAAACCACAATCGCCTTTTCACCCTTAAAATGTGCTAAAAGCTCAGTAATTACCTTTGAAGGGTCCCACACCTTTATTTCTTTACCGCATTCAGGGCAGAAAGGCACAGCGATCTTTGAATAAAGTAACCTGAAAAGGTCATATAACTCTGTTAATGTAGCAACAGTTGATCGGGAACCCCTTACAGGATTCTTCTGTTCAAGTGCTATTGCAGGTCTTATATTATGGATTGCATCAACATCAGGTCTATCAAGTTTCTCAAGGAATAACCTCGCATAGGTTGAAAGAGATTCCATAAATCTCCACTGCCCTTCTGCAAATATGGTGTCAAAAGCAAGTGAGGATTTTCCTGAACCTGATACACCTGTTATTGCAACAACTTTGTTATGAGGAAGGCTGAGATAAATATTTTTTAAATTGTTCTGTCTTGCACCCTCAATAAGAAGTTTATTTTCATGCATCTAAATATTTTAACACTAATATATGTGATGATGATTTTGTTATAGATCCTCGCTGAAATGTCAGTTTTGGATATTTAATATCTCTAATTTTTTTAGAATAGATATCTCTTTCTCAGAATCTCCTATAGCATGGTAACACGATGCAGCATATTTAAGTGCCTCTTCTGATTCTGGAAATTTCTGGAAACAACTCAGTGCATCTTCAAATCTACCCATATTCATGTAAGCGATACCCATACAAATTAAAATCTGTTCACTTTCCGGGAAATGTTTTATCCCATCTGACAAAACCTGTAAGGACTCTTCATATCGTCCCTGCTTTTGCTTGATAATTGCCAATCCCAAAAATGCTCTATGGGTAGGATAGTATAAAAGAGATTTTTCATAAAGTCGCAGAGCAATCTTATCTTTTTCCGGGATAGAATCAATCATGGAATAGTCTCCATGGCTGAATGTCATTGCAAGCCTTGATAGGAAATCAGCGTGGCTTTCATGCAGGTCTTCTCTGTCTATAAGCTCAATAGCATCTATGAATTCTGGAAGATTTCTATAAAAGTCATTCCTTAATTTTTCCCCAAATTTCAAAATCATATCACTGGTTAACTCTGGGTCTGTCTCAAAATACATGATATCTTCTATCCTTTTCAGCCATACATCATTATTAAGCTTTGTCCTTCTTTTAAAGTCTTCATATAATGCAGTCCCGGGAAAGATATCGAGTATATAGAAGATTGTACTGAGAGGTTTTATCTCGTGAATAAGGTCTATTGTTTCCTGTATGGTTTTATGACTCTCTCCGGGTGAGCCATAAATAAAGTATGCCCTTGGCAGAATTCCATATCTTGAGGTAAAATAAAATGCCTTTTTAATATCATCTCTCCTGATATTTTTGTTCAATACTCTCCTTATCTTCTCTGAACCACTTTCCACACCATAACTGATCTGAATACATCCAGCCTTTCTCATCCAGTAAAGCATCTCTTCATCAATAAAATTCACCCTTGAAATAGAAAACCAGGTTATCCCCAGATTCTTTTCTATAATCCTCCTACATATCTCGACCACTCTATCTTTTCTCAAAGTGAATGTGTCATCTGAAAAATAAAAGAAATTAATACCTCTCCTATAAAGCCTTTCCAGTTGTTCAACAAAGTAATCAGGAGAGTGGAACCTGACTTTTCGTCCCCAGAATTGTGGAGACCCACAGAAAGTGCAGTTTGAAGGACAACCACGAGAAGAGGATATATGTTGAAAATTAAAATATTTTGAGGGCATCGGCAGACTGTCCAGATCATGTATAACTTCTGCCTTCTCTGTTTTTAAAATCTTTCCTTTATTCCTGAATGCTATACCTTTAATATTTTTAATCCCTTCGATATCTCCTTTCTCAATACACCTCACGATACTTAGAAAAGTATATTCTCCTTCTCCTATTACAGCAAAATCTATTTCCTTAAAATTTCTCAGGAAATGTTCCCACAAAAATGTTGTACCAATCCCCCCAAAGACGATTTTGACCCCTGGGATAACTTGTTTGGCTACCCTTGATATGTCTATCCCCCCCCACCTATTTGCATTCACAATAGAAAAACCGATAATATCAGGTCTTTTTAGCCTTAAGGTCTCTTCAATCTTATTAGGTGTTTTGTGGATATCATGCCAGTTGATTATCTCTACATCGTATTTATTTTCTTTTAATAAAGCGGCAATGTAATAAAGACCTATTGGGATGGCACGTACATCATCACCATAGAGCCTATCTTCAAGAAAGTTAGGATAGATGAGAAGTATTTTCAAATCACATCTAACGGCTTACTTCTTTTCTTAATTTCTCTATTAATCTATTGAACTGCATGCTATATCTCTTTTCATGCTCTGAGAGAAATTCTTCTAATCTTGCCTGGACAGCCTCATCAACAGAAACTGCAGCCTGATAAACAGTCCTTCCATCCGGCGTCCTTACTGGCTGAATTCTCAATTGGGGGTTTGTCTCTACCGCTTCCCTTAATTCCTCTGCAGCCCTCTCTTTTCCCTGTGTATATTCTTTCTGGAGTGTATTTATAGAATTCAGAATATGCTCGATTGATGATATATTCTTCTTATCTTTAAGATTCTCTATTGCTATGATACCGTCTTTTCTGAGTTGGAATTCCTCGGGTACATCTCCTAATCCAATAGAGTCTATTAAATGAAGTTGCGCTTCTTTTAAGAGGGACAATTTACTACCTTTTAATCTTTCCCACAATCCATCTTTATCAATCTGGCGTTTATAATATTCTGCCAGTATGGACTTGATCTTTTCCTGCTCTTTTATCTTTTCCTTCTCCTCTTGTGTAAGCTCTCCGATACTTGCTATCTTTTCCATTGCCTTTTCAAATGCACTCTTTACTTTAGACATTTTAAAAACCCCTTATTATTAAATTTTCCTTTTTAATTTTAATATTATATTTTTTAGATTATGAAACATACCCCAAATTATGTGAAAGAGTCACTGAATAATAATAAAAATTTTATCATATTTTAAAAAATATCTCCTTTTTTTATAAAAGTGTAAATATCAAGTTTTTCGTGATAAAGTAGTTTTAATAGGCTGGAAAAATGCCATTGAGCGACTTTGCGAAATCTCTGGTTACCAGTATCGGTAAAAGGGCTTTTCTACAGACATTAAGTATTACGGAACTGGATATACTTCCTGAAAGTTCTTAACTTGCCAATATACTTAAAAAACCATTCTAAAAAGAAAGTATTGTTTTTTGGATGATATTATTGCTGTCCAAATATTCTATATAAAGGTTATGAGACCCGATTTTCGAATCAAAATAAACTACCTCCTAGGTATGTTTAAACCTTCACCTGACTTTAATCACTATTAATAATCTTTGGCTGAGACCTCTGCTTCGACCCTGGGGCTCATCGAGGTTACCCGTGATTTTGCTTCTAAAATCGGTTCTCATACCTGTCTTTCTAAGAGCATGAAGTATTTTTTGGACAGATGTGGGATGATATAATTATAGTATGATTGAAAAGCTCTCCACAGCCCCCCAGAAACCAGGTGTTTACATCTTCAAAAATGAAAAAGAGAGGGTTATATATGTAGGAAAGGCAAAAGACCTGAGAAGTCGCCTCAGAAGCTATTTCCAGAAATCAGCAAGACTTGATCCTCGTAAGGAAACCATGGTGAAAAATGTCAAAGACTTCTCATATATTGCTACTGATAATGAACTCGAAGCCCTTGCACTTGAGGCAAATCTGATAAAACAATACAGACCTAAATTCAATGTTATACTCAGGGACGACAAAAACTATCCTTATCTGAAACTGACAGTAAATGAAGAATGGCCAAGAATTGAGGTTGTGAGAAAGATAAAAAAGGATGGAGCACTTTATTTCGGTCCATATGTCCCTGCAGGTTCAATGTGGGAAGCACTTGCCTTCATACGAAGAAACTTTCTTATAAGGGAATGCAATTATTTACTCGACAATCCAATGAGACCATGCATCCATTATCAGATGGGAAGGTGTCCTGCCCCATGCGATGGAAAGATTACCAGAGAAGAATATCTCAAACTCGTTGATGAGGTAATACACTTTCTCAAAGGTGAAAAGAAAGACCTACTTCAAGATCTCGAAAAAAAGATGCAAAGGTTTTCAGAGGAAATGAGGTATGAGGAAGCAGCTAAGATAAGAGACAGGATAAAAGCACTCCAGAGGGCATGGGAACCACAGAAAGTCATAGATCCAGAACTCGGAGACATTGATGTTATAAATCTATATAAAGAAGAAAGTATCGTATCCTTTTATGTCTTCTTTATAAGGAATGGAACTATGATAGGCTCAAAAGACCTTCTTATAAAGAACACTGAAAACCTTTCAGACAGGAAGTTGATGCATACCTTTATAATGCAATTTTATTCAAAAGAGATTATACCACCTCCTGAAATAATAATACCTTTTTTACCAACAGACTCAAAATACCTTGAAAAATGGCTTAATAAGAAGAAGGAAGGAGATGTAAAATTATTATCTCCAGATAGTGGCAAGAAAAAAGAATTACTCGCGATGGCATCAGAAAATGCACGACTCGCTTTTCAAAATAAAAAGGTTGAGAAGACAGATAAAATTTTAAAGGAGATACAGGAACGATTAGGACTTGGGAAAATTCCTGAGGATATAGGTGCCTTTGACATCTCAACAATCTCTGGCAATGAATCTGTTGGTGCCTTTATATACTGGAAAGATGGAGATTTCAGGAAGAATAATTACAGGAGGTTGAGGATTAAAACAGTCAGTGGTATAGATGATTATTCAATGATGGAGGAGGCTATTGAGAGAATTATTATAAACCTTGAGGGAAATATTCCAGACCTGATTGTCATTGATGGGGGGAAAGGTCATCTTGATGTGTCCCAGAGAGTTATAGAAAAAAATGTAGATTTATTACATAAATCACCTATGCTTATTGCTGTTGCAAAAGACCCTGATAGGGTTTATACACTATCATCAGATGCACCAGTAAACCTTGATGATGGCATGCCCTCTTCACTACTTCTCAAGAGAATCCGTGATGAGGCTCATAGATTTGCCATAGGTTATCATAAGAAATTAAGGGCAAAGGATCTTTTTAGATCACCTCTTGAAAGTATCGCCGGTATTGGTGAAAAACGGAGACTGACTCTTTTGAGACATTTTGGTAGTATAGAGGCTATAAGAAACGCCTCTGTCAATGAGATAAAGGGACTTAAAGGATTTAACAAGAAAATCGCTGAGAATATCTTAAAGGAATTAAGGAGGAAGACATGATAGTAAACATACTTCTCTTTATTTTGGTTTTCCTTTTGCCTGCTCATTCAGAGGCAGCATATAAGGTTTATTTAAAAAACGGTTCTGTAATAAGTGGTGCAAGTTCATATGAGAAAAAGGGTGGAGAATATATAATCAATTTTGGAGCAGGTAGTCTCGGGATATCTGAGGCTGAGGTCTTGAAGATAGAAGAGACAGAGTCTCCTGAAATGGAATTTACTCCTAAGGAGACACTTGAAAAGGAAGGTGAAGAAAAGGAAAAGCCCCCTGCTGAAGCACCTTCAGAAGATAAAAATGAGAAGATAAAAGCATTAAGGACAGAATTAGATAGTATTGATTCAGAGCTAAAAAGTATAGAAGACAGAGAAGAAAAATTGAGGGCTTCAATAGAGGAGAAAAGGGGTGAAAAATTAAAATGGAACCCTTACCAGAGACATCTCTTAGATAAGGAGATGGAACCACTACAGCAAGAACTCTCAAAAATCCAGGAAAGAAAGGCAGAACTCCTCCAGCGTAAGGCATATATTGAAGGACAGATGAGAACGACTGAATAAAATGCAAAGGGCTCTTGAAAAATATCTAAAGGAATTTTTTGGTGAATCTATAAAACTCCTTGATTTCAAAAGGCTTGGTTCTGGAGTTCATGGGGCAGGTTATCTCCTGAGAATTGAGAATGAAGAAGGCATTAAATCATATGTGCTGAAAGACCTTGCTCCAGAAGGTCTTGGTCATGATTATCCATCAGATAGAGCAGCAGTCTTTTTGCTCGCACATGAAACATATGGAAAACTGCCAAAACATGTTAAAGCTATTGATGTAATATCAATGAACCATGATGGCATTATGAAATCTATTGGTGGAGGAGCTGATTATTTCCTTCTTATGGAAACAGCAGAAGGTAAGAATTATTTTAATGACCTTTCCGAATTCTCAAAAAAAGACTCTTTAAATGAAATAGATAAAAAGAAGATAGAAACAATGACATCATATCTTGCAGGGATACACTCCACAAAAAAAGATTCAAAGAACCTTTATTGGAGAAAGCTCAGAGACACAGTAGGGCATGGAGAATGCCTTATGGGTGTCTTTGATTCATATCCTGATGGAACACTACAATATAATGAGATGGCAGAGATCATTAAAAAGTCAGTAGATTGGATCATGAGATTGAAACCGAAATATAATAGACTCTCACAAATACATGGAGACTTCCATCCAGGAAATATATGGTTTAGAGCAGAAGGGGGTATGCATTCCACTTATGAGAACCCTTTAAATACCGAGATAGATTTCATACTCCTCGACCGCAGTCGTGGTCCGTGGGGTGACCCTGCAGATGATTTCACAGCCCTCACTATTAATTACATATTTTTTTCAATAAAGCATTATGGCACAGTGAAAGGTCCTTATCTTGAAGCACTAAAATTATTCTGTGAGAGATATATAACCCATACACAAGATTATGAACTCTTCAATACCGTTGCACCATTTTTTGCCTTCAGAGGCGCCGTAGTTGCAAATCCTATCTTTTATCCTGAACTTACCCCTGAACAAAGGAGACTTATCTTCAAATTTGTTAATAATGTCCTCAATGATAAGAGTTTCAATCTTGAGAGGGTTAATGATTATATAAGGTAAGATATTATATGCGCAGAGCATATCAAAGATAATATCATCAAGGACTGGTCAGGATGGTCCGCAATCAGATAGCTCCATTATTCCTAAAACTGTAATAATCGTTATTGCCGATGATGATATGATCCAGCAGAGCAATATCAACCGTCTTAAGCGCTTCTTTTAAAACATGCGTTATTTTTAGGTCATCCTGTGATGGCTGTAAAGAGCCTGCAGGATGATTATGAGCAATAATAACACCTACTGCATGATTATAAAGTGCCCTTTCGACAACCTTTCTCGGATATACCACCGAACGATTAACTGTACCAATTTTGAGTGTTTCAACAGCTATTAACTGATTCCTGCTGTCTAAAAATAGCATCTTAAACTCTTCGTCAACAGCGCCCCTTAGTGACACTTTTAAATAATCATAGACAGCCTGTGGTGATGAAAGCAAATCCTTTTTATGCACTTCATTTTCTTTATAAAGAATTGCCATGTCTTTCAGCAATTTCACAAAAAGTGCCGTATGTCTTGAAATCCCTTTTATAGCCTGCAGATCTTTTATATCAGAATCCAGTACGCCGTTAATGGTCTTAAAACGGGACAGCAACTCTCTGGCAATGGGTTTTGTATCCTTGCGGGGAATGGCATAAGACAATGCTAATTCCAGCACCTCATAATCCAGCCATCCGTCTATTCCTGACTTTTCGTATTTTTCCTTTATCCTCTGTCTATGCCCGAGATAACCCGGTTTTTTATCTTCGCTCATATTCACCCCGTTAATGAGTTTACTGGGTTTACTGGGTTTACTGGGTTTATTGGGTTTATTGGGTTAACTCAATGAACTCAACAAACTCAATGAACTCAACAAACTCAATAAACTCGACTTTGTTGACGACACCTTTCCTTTATTATGTTGATTGAAGCGTTTCCGTAAATCATTCGTTGATCCTGTATACCACTTACATCTTTTTGACTTTGTAACACATATGTGTAGAACATACTCATTGTTTCTCTAACGGGGTTAACTGCTCTCTGTATTTTTCCCAATCAGGCAAATAGGCAAACATAAGACTCTTAAACAACTTGCCGTGATTGGGCACCTTCATATGAAGAAGTTCATGCAGCACAACATAATCTATTAAGTTTCTATGTTTTTCAAGAAGCCC
>JACAEY010000153.1 GCA_013388605.1 Nitrospirota bacterium
CTCTTCTAAGATATTCATAGACTTTTCGAGCTAAGTTGATCTGGATTTCTTCTTTCAAATCAATACCGCTTTCTAAGAGTCCTATGTATTTATTGATATCTTTATCCTCGATCATTAATTGCTCTATCTTTTCGTTTTGCTCTCTTATCCTCACATCCAATTCTTTAAGATCAAGATTTAGATCGAACCTTTGATCAAAAAAAGAAAGAGCGAGCTTTATAGACTGAAAGTCCTCAGTGTCAGCTAAGTAAAATGGAACTCCCAGCCATAAGCTTAATCCAGAAATCTTTCTCCTTTGAGCTATCCACAAGAGAAAACTACTGATTGCAGGTGGTCCTTCCCATGTCAGCCATTCTATATTATAGTTTTGGAGAATCTCTTGAAATTTCGGAAGGTTGGATACTGCGAATATCTTTCGTGGTAAAGTATGTGCAATTGGGGAAACCATTCCATTAATAGTATAAAGCTCTTTTATCTGACCATACCGCTCAGTTAAGTCTAAGAGTGAATTCAAGAATTTATAATGGTCATAGTTTGGTTGATTTGATTTGAAAAGCATTAGATTTATCCTCTGGCAATAAAAGAATGAACTCTCAGGAAACTGTATACAATCATCTTCAACCGTGACCCCACCTAAAGAGAAGAATCCATTTGGCTCCATATCGAAAAAGCTCTGGCCTCCTAATTTCTCATTTAAGAAATCTATTACTTTTGGGGAAATCCTTCCTATGTCTCTGTTCCATCCAACAATAAGTGATATATTTTCAAATGTTTCCTTCATCACTTTCCCTTTTCAAAAATTTAGAGATCTCCTCCCATAACCTTTTCTTGTCTTCCTCGGTCAGTTGTTCTATTTTGGGCTGTTTGAGATAACTAATCTCTTTCAGTTTCTCAAGGTTTTCTTTGAACTCTGATGGAATTTGATTGTAAATATCTTCTATCTTTTTTTCTACAAATTGGTAATCTTTGTCAAATTTTTCGAAATCTATCTCTATTCCAAGGATCGCACTGAATACTTCGAGCACAGATTTTGAACCTCTTGAGTATGGTATTGGCAAACCCTGAAAATAGATAGGTATCTCTCCCATTAAGCATATGCCTTCGAAGCCTCTTTTTCTTGCTACGCCAAGTAATAGACCGTTCAGACCTGAAATGAACCCTTGACCCCCCACCCCCTCTACTTGTGACATTAAGATAGTATTAGGGTACTCTTTTATCTCTTTTACTAGCCTTTCAGTATTCGGGACTGCCCATACCCTGGATGTAGTTGTATGGTGGATTAAGGCTACAGCTGCTCCTGAGGTATATATCCTTCTGCAACCAAACTTTTCGGCTACATCCAAGACGAGATTAGCCATCCTATATGCATCTTCTCCTTCTGCATAACCTGATAAGGTCTTTCTTGGCTGCTCCTCCCCAATGAAAAATATCAAATCATTCTTCTCACCCTTTTTAAAATAGAATCTGTTGGTTGGAAACTCCAGTTCCTCTAAGATGCCTTCTTTAATTATTACTTTTCTTGGATAAAAAAAATGCCAGCTCTCTATTTCTCCGAATTCAACTGCATCTACTGCTGACCTTAAAGTATCGACTGCAATGAGTCCAATATTTCCAATCCCAGGCCAGCCTACAACCATAACAGGACTTTTTAGTTTTGGTTCTCTGTAAATTTTGATAGCCATATAGCATCTTTATATAGTTTAGCAAAATTATTTTTCTAAAGAAATCTTTCCGCCATCCTCTGGGCTCGGCAATTGTAGAAGAGAGCCAGCGCGAGATATAATAAAAAAAGAATCATGAAAGCAAACCAGAAAATCCAGAGCCTATATGAGGCATTTGTCACCCATTTTTACTTAGGTGATGAGACCTTTCAGATTGGGGACAAAAGATATGAGCCAGTAGCCCTCTTTGGGATTTTGAATCTAATCCTCGACGGCAAAGAGCTAATCTTTGGCGGTTATGGAAGTGGTAAGACAAGCTCAAGTGAAAGGATCTCTTCTTTAATTAAAGGTCTTCCTCTTGAATTTGTTCAAGCTACTACCATTCATGGTCATCCTGAACAGACTGAAGAAAAAATGAAGGCTGTTTTGGATTTAGGTGCCTTGGAGAAAGAAGGCAAAGAGGTGGTTAAATGGAAGATAATCCCATATTCACCTGTTGTCATAATTGACGAGATAAATCGCTTGCCAATAGGTAAACAAAGCATGCTCCTTAATGAGGTAGATAGAAACATCTGGAGTTACAGGGGTGAGACCCTCATACTTGAACGACCTAAATCATTCTTTGCGACTATAAATTACAAAGATACTGGCACGACAAAATTAATCGCTCCATTATGTGACCGTTTCGACTTAGCCGTGGAGACAGGAATGTTACATTCCATAAGGAAAAGGCTAATCAGAAGAGGAATTGATGAAAAGCTCTTGAGAGACAGCGTACTTGCTGAAGAGATGATTGAATACATTTTAAAGCACAATGAGACTCGGCAAGCTCCAATGGTCGTTCAATATATAAATGATAGAGCTGAGGAGTTTAAAGAAGAATTGGAAAAGAGGTTAAAAGAGATAGGTTTCGACATAGATATTCCGAGAGAAGAAGAAGTTAAGGAAATAAAAGAGCAGATAGCAGCATTAAAGGTCTCGGAAGATGCAGAACTTTTCTTAGATTATATAGGACAGGAAATATACTGCCATTATGCTCTAAAAAAAGATTTTTCGAGGTGCCATGGTTGCCATTATAGCAACTATCTCTGTTCTGATCTTTTTAATATCTCTAACCGAGCAGAACAAAGTATATTCAAATATTCTAAGTCCCTGGCGTGGTTCTTAGGCGAAAGAGAGGTAACATTAGAGCATGTCATGGCAATTATGCCTTATGCCCTCTGGCATAGAAGCAGTCTCAGTGATGAAAAATTGGGTGAAGTTAGAGAGTTAGAAAAAGATTCATCCGACGAACTTTACGCTGTCTATGAACTCCTGAGGTCTGTGAAAAGAAGGTGGGAGGAACACAGGGATTATCAAATAGAGGCTTACCTTGCCCTAAAGGAAGGGGATTACGAGAAGATTAAGAATGTGGCAGACAAAGTAGGTCATCCTTTCTTCAAGTCCCTTGTAAAGGGGACTTAATGTTATATTCCTATACTTCTTTACACTATTCCATCAGTCATTTTCGTATAAGTAGGAATCGAGAGGTTATGTAAATGGATAAAGATAGTAGAATCGTTGATAACATCTTCAGGCAAGCAAGGAAAGACCTTTACTATCCACCTATTGTAAAAGTTGAGATGGCGGATGTGCAGACGGGCAAGATAGACTTATTAAGTCGTGGCTACAGGATATTAGTCGGGAGAGATATAGTCAAAAAGTTGAGCCAGAAGGCTTTACTTGGCCTATTTCATCATGAATTGAATCACTGGGCCAAACATCCTTATGATGCAAAGATTGTAATCCTTGAAGACCATTTCCTTGGTGGGATGCCCGATAAAGATGCTATCAGGAATTTCTATGATGATATAGTAGTAAATCTGGATTTAATAGTTAATAAAGGGCTAAGGGATGTGGCTGTAACCTATCAGGAGCTCCTTGCCAGGGCCAGGATCGATAGGCTGTTAAGGGCATTCTATCAGGAAGTTACAGGTATAGACTTTGGCGAAGTAGGGCTGGAGAGTGAACTCAGTGAAAGACTTGCGAAACTTTCTGAAATAGATTTTCTGAATACAAGCAGGGATAGGATCAAGGCGAATATAAGAAGATTCGCTGTGATTGTATGGGACCTGGTTGATGAAGAGACTTTTCTTCCCTTCTGTTTCTTTTCTCTTAGAGATTTCGGTCCTGTCGAGATTGAAAAAGCCATGAGATATATTGCTAAAGAACTTGATCCTAAAGAATACAGAGAGATTTCTGGAAAAGTTTTAAATGTGATCAAGGAGACCGGAGTAGGCCATAGTAGAAAATCACTATTGAAAGACCTGGAAAAGCCGGACATTAGCTGGTATAAAACCATGGCTCAAAGATATGCAATATATATAGAAGCGTTCTCGAAAAGGGGATCTCTTTATCCTCACGAGTTAAAAGACTTTGAGCTGGATGATAACTTAGATACATACAGCCCCATCGAAAGTCTTGGAAAGATTCTACCCGGATTGGCAAAAAGATACAACATGGAAGAGTTTGAAGGATATGGCGAACTATCTCTGCCTGATGCATTGATTATAATAGATTCCTCAGGAAGTATGCGCGATCCAGACAAGGATATTTCATATGCCGTCCTTGGAGCATTTTCTATTGCAAGAAATTATCTTGAACATGGTTCCATAGTGGGTGTAATAAACTTTTCTGATTCAAACCTTGAGCTTGAGCCAACTTGGGAAAGAGACGAAGTTTATAGAATGCTAAAGATGTATCAAGGTGGTGGAACGACTCTACATCTTGGTCAGCTCGGAAAATTTTTAGCAAAGGTTGTGAATAGAGAAAAAATAGACTATATAATGATTACGGATGCTGGAATTGACAATATCATCAGTGTAGTGGACTACCTCTCAAAGCTCAAAGGGAGAATAACCATTATATGGATTAAAAGCGATGTAAAGGGTTATGAGAGATTTGAAAATGCATACAAGCTTTTAAAGAAAGGACTTTCTTCATCTGTTACTTTTGTAGAGATTGAAGATGAGAAAGACATTCCGCACATAATTGTAGGAAAGAGTTTCAGTGCCTATGCAGAGCATTAAGAGGTTATTAGAAAAAAATCCGGACATACTGAGGGTCAGCTCTCTTGATTGTGAAAAGAGGGAGAGAAGACGCAGATATGAGGAAGGATTAAAGTATGACAAGGTTGAGGAGCTGGCAAGGGAATTCCACAGTTGGGGATCAAGGATACCAAGCTGGAGAATAGATTCCTTAATTGCAGAAAAAATATTCAGCCTTGGAAGAATTGCCTCCAGGGAATACAGTGTTAACCTCGCGGAGATAGAAAGGCTTTTCAATGATGTTTTGCCTAATTACATTAGAGGTGGTTTACTCGGGTTTTATATCTCTGGTCTATACAAAGATATTATTATAGAAAAGGATATACTTAGACTTGACCTGAGGAAATACCCTGCCAGCATATCAGGTTTAGGTTATAGACATAGTTGCGGAAGACTGGAGATTATTGGCAACAAGGCTTACTTCATTGGAATGGAAATGGAAGGAGGCGAAATTCTGGTCAAAGGGAACGCGGGCAACTATATTGGAAAATCTATGAAAGGAGGTAATATAATCATTGAAGGTAATTCTCGGAATTGGTTGGGTGAGAAAATGGAAGGAGGTCTTATTCTGATTGAAGGTGATGCTGGCAATATAGTTGGGAAAAAGATGACCGGAGGGGAAATAGTAATAAGAGGTGATGTAGGACATTGGGTTGGAGATGAAGCTAAAGGAGGTATAATTAGGGTGAGGGATAGCGAAACTTCAATTCTTTCATTATAAAAATGTGAGGAAAAAAACATTTAAAGGAGGGATTATAAAATGAAAAAGTTATTTCTTATCTTGTTTATTATTTTTTCCTTTATCAGTATTCCTTATACATTTGCAGGTAATCTTAAGACTGAAGAAGCAAAGAAAGAAGATGTAACGGGTATGTTTAAATTAATTCTCTATGGCGGAAGAGACATGAATGACATTGAGAGATTAGCAATTCTTGATATCGAAGGAGATAGATATACATTTCAACCTCAAGCACCTGATTTTGATTTCAGAATAAAAGAAGGCGTTTCAGGAGAAGATGCATTTAAGGAGGCATATAAGTTTATCAGTTCCCACAATGCATTTCATTATGCTCAATTAACTAAGATCCTCGATTTCAGTGGTAATATCATAGGATTCGAGTTGAGACCTTTATACATTCCTTTTGTCTTTGGTGTAAGTAATGTTCTTGAGGTTTACTATTCTCTAAAAGATGGAAAGGTTAAGGCTTTTATCAAGATTATTCCATCTGTTGAAAGGGCTCTACCTGAGAGGACCCTTGTTTCTTTCTTAAAACCCTGAAAGTGCTGCTCTGGCGAGCTCTACAAGGCATTTTGGATATACACCTATAGCAAGAACCATTACTGCTGTTACCCCAAGAGCAACTCCGAGTGTTCCTGATTTTGAGGTTCCAACCTCGATCTTTGGCTCCCTCATATACATATACATTACAATCCTCAGATAAAAGTATGCAGATATCACACTGAATACCACAGCAACAAGAACAAGCCATGTATAACCCGCATTAATAGCGCTCATGAATACATATAATTTACCAATAAAACCTGCTGTTGGTGGAATTCCTGTGAGTGAAAACATGAATATCAACATAAGGGCTGAAAGGAATGGATGGGTCTTGGCAAGCCCTTCATAGTCCGTAATATTTTCACCTTTAAACCCCTCAGTCCTGAGCATTATTACTACTGCAAAGGCACCTATATTCATAAAGGCATAAATCATAAGATAGTTCATCATACTGGCAACACCATCTGTATTAGCTGCAATAACTCCGATAAGGGCGTATCCTGCATGGGCGATTGAAGAATAAGCAAGCATCCTCTTTATGTTGCTCTGTGCTAAAGCAACAATATTCCCAATAGCCATTGATAAAATTGAAAGAGGAATAAGTAAAAATGTCCATTCAAACTTTATAGATGCAAATGCTATCATAAAGACCCTTCCTAAAACTGCAAAACCAGCAGCCTTAGGCCCGACTGACATAAAGGCTGTTATTGAAGTAGGTGCTCCTTCATATGCATCAGGTGCCCACATATGGAAAGGAACGGCTGCAATCTTGAAACCGAAGGCAACCACAAAAAGCGTCATTGATAGAGATAATGCTGGGTTACCAACAAGACCCTTTTCGCTGATAAATGAAGCTATTGCTTTAATAGAAGTCGTTCCTGTTAGACCATAAATTAATGAGATTCCATAAAGCAAAAATGCTGATGAGAATGCTCCAAGAAGAAAGTATTTTAATGCTGCCTCATTAGATTTAATATCATATCTTATGAAACCCGCAAGGATATATGTACTGAGTGCCATAAGCTCGAGACCGAGATAAAGAACAATAAGGTCTGCTGCAGATGCCATGATCATCATACCGAGAGTTGACAAAGCAATAAGGCTATAATATTCTCCAAAATTAACTCTCTCTATCCTGATGTATTTGATAGATATCAGGACAGAGAGTATTAGATTTATAAAGAATATGGCTTTAAAGAAAGAGCTATATCCATCAGAGATAAACATTCCTCCAAAGGTAGAACCAGAAGAACCTATGAGGGTATATGCAACAACAAGTACACCCAAAATGCTCGCTCCAGCGAGTACCTCCTTCTTCTTTATAAAAAGGTCTGCCATCAGAAGAATTAATGCAAGGGAAGTCATGAAAATCTCAGGCATTATAGGTCCAAGGGGGGGTAACTGGAGATTCATCTGATTACCTCCATAAAGACTCTTGCAATATTCGTCTCTTCAGCTATATTTGTTACACTAACCCTCTCAAGGAGATGTTGAACCGAGGGATGCATGAAGTCAAGGAATTGAACAGGATAGACACCTATCCACAAAACAAAAAGAATTAAGGGTGTAAGAGCTACCATTTCTCTTAAATCCATATCAGGTAGACCGATGACCTTTGGATTGACCTTCATGAAGAATACCTTCTGATATAAAATCAGCATATAGCCAGCGCCAATTATTACCCCTGTAGCGGCAAGCACTCCAACAAGCTTGTTTGCTGTAAAACCGCCCAACAATGTGAGAAATTCTCCTATAAAACCGTTGGTGCCAGGCAGTCCAACTGCAGCAAGAGTAAAGACCATAAAAAATCCTGCATAAATAGGCATATGTGTTGCAAGACCTCCATAATCTGCAATCTGCCTGGAGTGTGTTCTATCATATATAACACCTACACACATAAAGAGTGCTCCTGTCACAACCCCATGGTTTATCATCTGTAAAATACCACCCTCAATTCCCTGCATGTTCAGGGCAAAGATTCCCATAGTAATGAAACCCATGTGGCTTACAGAACTGTATGCGATTAATCTCTTTAGGTCTTTCTGCACAAGGCATACAAGACCTGCATATATTATTGCAATAACAGATAGTGTAAGCATAGCAGGAACCATCGCCCTTGTAGCATCAGGGAAAAGGGGTATAGAAAATCTAAGGAAACCATATGCACCCATTTTTATTAAAATAGCAGCGAGTATTACACTACCTGCAGTTGGTGCCTCTGTATGCGCATCAGGGAGCCATGTATGTACAGGAAACATAGGGACTTTAACGGCAAATGCTGCAAAGAATGCCCAGAAAAGCCAGAACTGGATATTATATGGATATGTCAAAGCCGTTAATTTAAGGATATCGAATGTCCTGCCAGCGTAAAAGTAAACATATAAAATCCCGACGAGCATCAATACGCTTCCTACCAGAGTATAGAGAATGAACTTTATCGTTGCATAAATTCTATTCGGACCACCCCATACACCAATTATGAGGTACATAGGAATAAGCATTGCCTCCCAGAAGATATAGAAGAGGAAGAAATCAAGAGATGAAAATACACCAGCTATTGCTCCACAGGTAAGAAGAATAGCCATATAGAACTCTTTTACCTTAATCTTTATAGAGTTCCATGAGATAAGAATACATAGAATAGAAGAAACAGTCGTTAACAACACGAGAAGGACACTTATGCCGTCAACGCCGAGGAAATACTCTATATTCCATACAGGAATCCAGTTGTGCCTTTCTACAAACTGCATCTTATAGGTAGATTTATCGAATTGTGTGAACAAAGGGATTGAAAGAAAGAATGTTGCAACAGCAAATATTAGTGCTACCCATTTTATAAGAGATTCCCTTGACCTGTTAATAAGTGTAAGTATAAGTGCTCCTATAACAGGCAAAAATATAATAGTACTCAGAATAGGATAAGAAAGCTTATTCATTACCATCTGTTCCATGTTGTTAGCTCCATCGTTACCATAGAATCAATGCAACCAGTATGAATACACCAGCTGCCATGAAGATCGCATAATGTTGTGTAACGCCTGATTGAATTTTCCTTAATATTACGGCGAACCTTCCTATTGTTTTAGGAACACCATTTACAATGCCTTCAATGATCTTTGCATCAGTGATACCTTCAATAAACCTGGTTGATACCCACAGGATTGGTCTGATGAGAATATGATGATATAGTTCGTCTACATAGTATTTGTTAAAGAGAAGTCTGTATATAGGACTCAATTGTTGTGCAAGTTTAATAGGAATGTAAGTTTTCATGAGATAGAAGATTGCAGCAATTATGATTCCGGAAATGGCTATAGTTGTCGAAAGACCCATAATTCCCCATTCCTGTGCATGCGTTCCGTGGAACTCTGGATGTCCAAGTACTGGCTTTAAAAATTCAGCAAAGTGCGCACCTCCTCCAAGTATCTCTGGTATCCCAACCCAACCTACCCCGATTGCGCCAAGGGCAAGAAAGATAAGAGGAATCGTCATAACTGGAGGCGATTCATGAAGATGATGTTCTTCATGATGGGTCCCCCTGAATTTTCCATGGAATGCAAGGAATATCATCCTGAAAGAATAAAAAGGTGTAAAGAATGCAACAGCAGTGACAAGTACCCATACAAATTTTCCAACGAGGCTCCCTGATGCAAAGGCTGACCAGATAATCTCATCCTTACTAAAGAATCCTGCAAGACCAGGTATTCCACCTGCACTTAAAGCAGCAACAAACATTGTTAGATATGTAATAGGCATATATTTTCTCAATCCACCCATCCTCTGGATATCATTATGCCCTACAGCGTGGATAACACTTCCTGCAGCTAAAAAGAGTAATGCCTTAAAAAAAGCATGGGTATAAAGATGGAATACACCTGCTGCATAAGCACCTACACCACATGCAAGGAACATCATCCCAAGATGGCTTAATGTAGAATAGGCAATAACCCTTTTGATGTCATTCTGTGCAACTGCAATAGTTGCTGCAAAAAGTGATGTAACTCCTCCGACTATTGCCACTACATTCATAGCAACCTGTGATAGGTTGAAGATTGCGTTACATCTTGCCACCATGAATACTCCTGCTGTAACCATAGTCGCTGCATGAATAAGGGCGCTGACAGGTGTTGGACCTTCCATAGCATCAGGGAGCCACACATGTAGAGGTATCTGTGCTGATTTACCAACTGCTCCGCAGAAAAGAAGGAGGGCAATCAAAGTAATCAGATTAACTTCATAACCTAAGATATTTACGGTCTGACCCACAATGTTCTTAACCTCAGAAAATACTGGTATGTAGTGGACGCTTCCAAATGTTAGGAAGATCATAAATACACCAAGTGCAAAACCAAAGTCTCCAAATCTATTGGTAATAAACGCCTTTTTACCTGCATCAGCAGCAGCTTTCTTTTCATACCAGAAACCTATCAGGAAGTATGAACAAAGACCGACCCCTTCCCAGCCAAGATAAAGCTGAATGAAGTTATTTGACATGATGAGCATAAGCATAAAGAATATAAAGAGGCTGAGATATGAAAAGAATCTGTAATATCCTTTATCACCGTGCATATAACCTATGGAGTAAATAAAGATAAGGGAACCTACACCAGTTACTACAAATAGCATTACTGCAGTGAGCGGATCTATAAGGAAGCCAACAGACACACTGAATTTACCAGCAACTATCCACGTGTAAAGGTCTTCATTAATTATCTTTCCATTAATAACATCAATGCCGGTTATTATTGAAGCTATAAAAGAACCAATAATTGTTAGGCATGATATCCAGTGTGCCTTGTCTCTAATCAGTCCTCTACCAAAAAGGATATTAATTACAAACGCTGCAAGAGGGAGAAATGGTATTAAAAGGTAATATTTCATGAATTACTCCCTTTTTGTATCATCCCTTCATCTCATGTATTTCATCTACGTGTGCAGTTGCCTTGTTCCTGAACAAGGCTATTACTATCGCTAATCCAATGGCCGCTTCAGCAGCAGCAACTGCAATAACAAAAAAAGCAAGAATCTGTCCTCTCAAATCCTGCAGATAATGGCTAAGAGAAATAAGGTTTATATTTACAGCATTTAGCATAAGTTCTATAGACATGAAGATTATAATGATGTTTTTCCTTGACAGGAACCCAAAGACACCTATAGTAAATACCGCGGTACTGAGTACCATATACCAGCTCAGTGGAACCATATTAACTCTTTATCCTCCTTTTTGCTAAGATTATAGCGCCGATTATCGCAACAAGAAGAATAAGTGATGCTATTTCAAAGGGATAAAGAAAGTCTGTATATAGTAACTTTCCCAGAGCCTTGGTATGAGACTCTTTCTTAATAAAGTCAATAGTATATGTGCCCTGCTGACCAAGAACAAAAGACTTTATTGATACAAAAATGACTATGAAAATACCTATAGCAAATGTCAATCCTGTTGGCCAAGCACCGATAAATCTGGTTATCCTGATCTCTTCTTTAATATTTACAAGCAGAATAGCAAAGAGGAACAATACTAAGATTCCACCAGCATAAACGATCATCTGTATCAAAGCCATAAATTCAGCATTCAAGAAGAGATATAAACTCGCAATATGGAAAAACAGCAGAAGCATCCATAATACGCTGTGTACAGGATTCTTTCTCGTTACAACAAGAATCGACAGTAATATTATTGCAAAAGCAAAATATACAAAGAACAACTCGGGAAGCATCAGTGCCTACCTCTCCATATTGCCTGGATTGAAGGTGTTTCGAAATCCTCGGACATCGGTCTCCAGAATCTCTTGAAATACTCCTCCCCTTTTTTGCCAGCCATAAATTTATCCCAGTTAAATAATAATTTCTCCCTTGTCAGATAAATATCTTCCTTTTTATAGCCTGAATATTCGTAATTTTCCGTTAATACAATAGCCCCATAAGGACATGCCTCTACACAGAATCCGCAAAAGATACACCTCAATGTATCTATCTCATATCTTGAGACCTTTCCCTTTTCCCTTCCAACAGAGATACATTGTGAAGGGCAGATTGTAGCACAGAGCCCACACCCAACACATTTGGCTTTTCCTTCTACATCCTTTGCAAGGGCATGTTGCCCCCTGAATCCAGGGGCAATCTTTCTTCTTTCAACAGGATACTGAATTGTTACTGCATGAGAAAAAAGTCTTTTAAGAGTCAACGCAAGACCTTTAATAATTTCTATGAAAAATATCGTCTTTACAATCTTTCTGATAGTCTCTTTAGTTTTCACCTTTTTCTCTTTATTTCGTAATAAGAATCTTCAGTAAACCAGTTACTGTTAAATTTATAATTGCAACAGGTATAAGCACCTTCCATCCGATAGCCATCAACTGGTCATATCTGTATCTCGGAAGAGTTGCTCTAATCCAGTAATAGAAAAATATGAACGCATAAACCTTAATGAGAAACCAAAAAACACCCGGAACATAATTCAAAAATGGAAAAATTTTAGTAATGTACCATGGGATTGTCCATCCACCAAGGAAACAAACGGTTGCTAAAGAAGCCATTATAAACATCGCTATATACTCACCGAGGAAGAATAATGCAAATCTGAATCCGCTATATTCAACAAAATAACCTGCAACAAGTTCACTCTCTGCCTCTGGTAAATCAAAAGGTGTCCTGTTTGTCTCTGCTACAGCAGCTATTGTGAATACCACAAAAGCCACTATTTGAGGTATTGCATAAATACCAAATACTGACTCCTGTTGTGCCTTAATAATATCCGTAAGGTTTAGTGAACCTGCCATAATCATCACTCCAACGAGGCTCAACCCCATTGCTATTTCATAACTTAGTACCTGTGCTGATGACCTCAGACCACCGATAAATGCATACTTGGAGTTTGAAGCCCATCCAGATATAAATATTCCATATACACCGAGACCAGCTATTGCAAAAATGAATAACAGTCCGAGATTTAAATTTGCTATTACAAACTTAGATGCAAACGGGATGACAGAAAGGTTTATCATAGCTGCAGCCATAAAGATGACAGGAGCAAGATAAAAAACGGGTTTATCTGCATTTGCTGGGATAATATCTTCTTTAAAAAAGAGCTTTAACCCATCGGCAATTGGCTGGAGTAGTCCATGAGGTCCTACCCTCATAGGTCCAAGTCTAACCTGCATATGTCCTATAACTTTCCTCTCAAAATATGTTGCATATGCAACATGAAGCAATCCTATACCGAGCACTATAGCAATCTTAACGATTATAATAACTACATTAATCCCGAATTTGGTTAAAGCATCAATTGTTTCAGGTGGTATCAAATTTAAAATCTCCTAATTATCTATCACATTCTCCAAGAACTATGTCTATTGTTCCTATGTTTGCTATTACATCTGCAACCAGATGTCCAACACAGAGCCTTGGAAGAACTCCTGCATGTACAAAAGAAGGTGCTCTAACCCTCATTCTGTACGGCTTACCTGAACCATCGCTAATAAAATAAAATCCGAGTTCTCCTTTTGGCACCTCTGTTGCAATATATATATCTCCCTGGGGTACCTTTGGACCCCTTTTAATAAATTCAAAGTGTTTAACAAGATACTCTTGAGCCTTTTTAATATCTTCTGGAACCTTATCCGGAGGCACTGCTAATTCAGCCAGTTTTTCTTCAGGGAAACCTTTACCTCCGGGTACTATGGTTAATGCCTTAAATTTACACGTCACATAGCAAGTTGCACAACCAAGACAGAGATCCTGCTTTATCTTATGAGGCTGTTTCTTCTCTCCAAAGATTGCCTTTGCAGGACACGCCCTCAGGCACATCCCGCACCCCTTGCATGCCTTTTCAATTATGTAGAATGCATGTTCTTTAGTAGGATGGGTAATCGGCATCATCTTATCTTTTGGCTGAAGCGTAAAATTTGGTGTCTCTGCCATTATAGGACCGGGAGGGAGTTTTTCAATACATTGTCTGATTATATTATTAGACTGCCTCATCTCCATCATCCTACATCGGTACCTATCATATGTATCCCCTTCCGTACCTATTGGCACCTCAAAATCTACTTTGTCATATGCATCGTATGGCATATGTTTTCTTATATCATAAGGAACTCCTGATCCCCTGAGTGTTGGACCTGTAAGCCCCCAGTTTACAGCCTCTTCTGCAGAGATAACACCAATACCTTTTGTTCTCTTAAGCCATATCCTGTTCTGGTCAATGAGTGTTTCATATTCGGGAATACGTGTTGGAAACTCCTCAGTAAATTTCCAGAGGCTATCAAGAAATTCCGCTGGTACATCATTTTTAACACCCCCGATTCGAGGATATGTCACAGTTAGCCTTGCACCACATATCATCTCAAATAATTCAAGAATCCATTCCCTTTCCCTGAAGCAATAAAGAAATACCGTCATTGCACCGATATCAAGTGCATGTGTTGCAAGCCAAAGGAGGTGGTTTGCTATCCTTGCCATCTCACCAACAATAGTCCTTATAAACTTTGCCCTTTCGGGTACTTCTATCCCGAATAGTCTTTCAACAGCAATACAGTAACCTATATTATTTGCCATTGCAGACACATAATCCATTCTGTCAGTAAGTGGAAGTGCCTGGAAATAACTCATACTCTCACCAAGTTTTTCTATCCCCCTATGGAGATAACCCACATAGGGGGTAACCTTAACTATCGTTTCGCCGTCAATATCAAGAACAAGTCTCAGAACCCCATGTGTGGCAGGGTGCTGAGGTCCCATATTCACGTTCAGCTCGCGAGTCTCAAATATCTTTTCTACAAGCTCCATTCCTTCATCCCTTCCACTCAAACTCCTTTAATTCTTTCGACCTGTTAACAACCTCTACAAAGCCTTTCCAGTCTTTATCAAGCTCAGGACCTTTTAAGGGGTAGTCCTTTCTAAGAGGATGACCTTCCCAGTCTTCAGGCAGTAAAATCCTCCTTAGGTCAGGATGTCCTTTAAATACAATACCGAACATGTCATAACATTCCCTTTCATGCCAGTTAGCACCTGTCCAGATAGAAGTTACAGATTGAATAGATGGATCTGACTCAGGAACCTGAGTCCGTATCCTTATTTTGTGGCGATATTTTATCGAATATAGATTATAAACTACCTCAAAGCGGGGCTCCTTTTTCCCATGGTAATCAGCTCCGCAAAGGTCCTGTAAGTGATCAAAAGACAAATCAGGGTCATCATGAAGGTATCTGCATATCTCCAATACCCTTCCTCTTTTTACAATTACTGAGACCTGATCCCTGAATTCTATAACCTCAACAACTTCTTCTGGAAAACGACCTTTTATCTTCTCTGCTATTTCTGTTGGTGGTAATCCTTTTGGAGGGATGTAAATTCTTGTTAATACTACCGCCATGGGCTCCACCTCGCTTGTTCTTTTCTAATCTTCTCCTGCAGTTTCATCATTCCCTCTAAGAGGGTCTCAGGTCTTGGAGGACATCCAGGAACATATACATCAACCGGAAGGAAAGTATCACACCCCTGAACTGTGTTATATGTCCTAAAGACTCCGCCTGTACATGCACAGCTTCCCATTGCAACTACATATCTCGGCTCTGGAATCTGGTCATAAACCCTTCTTACAACAGGCGCCATCTTTTTTGTTACCGTTCCAGCAACAATCATACAATCCGCCTGTCTTGGTGAACCTCTAAAGATAATCCCGAACCTGTCAAAATCATAATGTGATGCTCCCACCGCCATCATCTCGATGGCACAGCACGCAAGTCCAAATGTTGTTGGCCATATAGAGGACAGTCTTCCCCAGTTTATTATTTTATCAAGTGTAGTAATTATTACATTAGGAGGCAGTATTTTTGTGTCTTCTTCTACCTGAATAAGTCCAGTTGATGTATCAATCAACATTCCCCCTCCGTTTTTATTCTAATCCCATTGAAATGCATCTTTTCTCCAGGCATAAATATATCCGATAAAGAGGATTACAATGAAGATAACCATTTCAATGAAGGCATACATCCCTATCTTATCGAAAACAACAGCCCATGGATAAATAAAGATTGCCTCAACATCGAATATAACGAATAACATGGCGATGATATAAAACCTGATAGAGAACCTGTAGCGTGGTTCACCTTTTGGAGTTATGCCTGATTCATATGGCATGAGTTTCTCAAAATATTGTTTTTTAAGACGAAAGACAGTGCCAATTAGAAGGGCGCCAATGCCGAAAGCAATTGCGACCAAAATAAAAATAAGAACTGGCAAATATTCGGATGGTAAATAGGTTCCTGGCATAAGCGTTTATTTTATACTCAAAAGTGTCTGACAATGTCAAGATAAAATTTGTGAATATTAAAATTTTTTTGGAAATTTAAAAGACAAATTGTTATAATTGAAGTCCATTATGAGCATTAATATTGGATTTATTAAAGAAATAACACCCGATGAAAAAAGAGTAGCTCTTGTTCCAGAGTCTGTGAAAAAACTTTCTGATAAGGGTTTCAGAGTTTTCCTTGAGAAAGGAGCAGGTGAGAAAGCACGTTATCATGATTTATCTTATAAGGAGTCTGGAGCAGAAATCCTTGAAAGTGCAAAAGAAGCATTATCCCGCTCGCAGATTATTCTTAAAGTTCAGCCTCCATCACCTGACGAGATAGAAGCTATTAATCCTGATAGTTTTCTAATCGGGTTTTTACAGCATTACAAATATCCAGAAAGAATTAATATGATGGCGGACAAAAAGATTAATGCCTTCGCAATGGAACTGATCCCAAGAATTACAAGGGCGCAATCTATTGATGCCCTTTCTTCTCAGGCAGCAGTAGCTGGTTATAAAGCAGCAATTATTGCTGCGAACATGTCAAGCAGGTTTTTCCCTATGCTCACAACCGCAGCAGGAACTATCAGACCCTCAAGGGTTCTGGTAATTGGTGCGGGTGTAGCAGGTCTTCAGGCAATAGCAACTTCAAGAAGGCTTGGTGCTATAGTAGAAGCCTATGATGTAAGAAAGGCAGTCAAAGAGGAGATTCAGAGCCTTGGAGCAAAATTTCTTGAATCCCCTCTTGTTGCAGAAGGAGCAGGTGGATATGCAAGGGAACTTACGCAGGAAGAAAAAGATATGCAGCACAGGTTTATGGCTGACAATATTGGAAGGGCTGATATTGTAATAAGTACAGCTCAGGTACCAGGAAAAAGGGCACCAATTATTATCACAAAGGACATGGTTGAAAAGATGAAACCCTCTTCAATAATTATTGATATAGCAGCAGAGAATGGTGGAAACTGTGAGCTTACAAAACCTGGTGAGATCATAGATTATGAAGGGGTTCTAATATATGGTCCTTTAAACCTACCAAGTACCCTTGCCACACATGCAAGCGAGATGTATTCAAAAAATCTTCTGAACTTCCTTATACTTCTAACAAAAGAAGGTAAAACACTCGATGTTGACTTTAATGATGAAATACTTCTGAAATCTTGTGTTATTTTCAAAGGTGAAATAAAAATATAGGAGGCTTTCTTAGATGAGTGAAATCTGGGTTGCGCTGTATATATTTATCTTATCTGGTTTTACAGGTTTTGAGGTCATATCAAGGGTGCCTGTAATACTCCATACACCACTCATGTCGGGAACAAACTTTATTCATGGCATTGTTTTAGTAGGCGCAATGGTTGTTATGGGAAGGGCTGAAACTACGACTGAACTACTTATCGGCGCTCTCGGTGTATGGCTTGGTGCTCTCAATGTTGTTGGAGGTTTTGCAGTAACTGACAGGATGTTAGAGATGTTTAAGAAAGGTAAGTAAAACTGATGAAAAATATTGTTCAGGCATCTTACTTTATTAGTGCAATCTTATTCATAATGGGATTGAAGATGCTCTCTTCTCCAACTACTGCACGGAAAGGAAACCTTCTTGCTGGTCTTGGAATGATTATGGCAATAGCATTCACATTTTTGATACCGGGAATGAAACACCACCTCCTAATGATCGTAGTGATTATAATAGGTACTGCTATAGGATGGGTTTCAGCAAAAAAGGTACCCCTTACTGATATGCCTCAGATGGTAGCTCTTTTTAATGGTATGGGAGGAGGTGCTGCTGCTGTAATCTCATATCTTGAACTTTCAAGAGGAGAAATTGTTTCAGGTTTAAGACTACTGGCTATTCTTGGAGGTTTGATAGGAAGTATTTCATTCAGTGGAAGCATCGGGGCATTTATGAAACTACAACGTCTTATAGGAGACAGGCCAATAACATATTCTTTACAAAAGCCTTTTCACGCCTTCTTGCTTTTATTGTCTTTGTCATTAGGTTATTTTGTATTTATTGATTATACACTTTCATTACCAGTCATCATGAATATTCTGATTTTCTTTTTTGTTGTCCCTCTTTTGTTAGGTTTTCTTATAACTTTACCAATCGGTGGTGCTGATATGCCTGTAGTAATAGCTCTCTTTAACGCTGCAACAGGTCTGGCTGTTGGCTTTGATGGTTTTGCCATAGGCAACCAAGCAATGATGGTAAGTGGAGTTATAGTAGGAGCATCAGGTAGTCTTTTAACATATCTTATGGCAAAGGCTATGAACAGGTCTATTGCAAATGTATTTTTTGGTGCATTCGGAAAATTGAGTGAACATGAAGTTGTAAAAGAAATGAAAGCAAGGGAAGTAGAAGATGCAAGTATAATGCTTGGATTTGCAAGAAAGGTCATAGTTGTTCCTGGGTATGGACTTGCTGTTGCCCAGGCACAACACAAATTAATGGAATTTATGGATGTTCTTGAGGATAAAGATGTTGAGGTAAAGTTTGCCATACACCCTGTTGCTGGAAGGATGCCAGGACATATGAATGTCCTCCTCGCAGAAGCAAACATCCCTTATGATAAACTATATGACCTTGAAGAGATTAATCCTGAGTTCTCAACAGCCGACGTCGCTCTGGTTGTCGGCGCTAATGACGTTGTAAACCCTGCTGCAGAGACTGATCCATCAAGCCCTTTATATGGCATGCCAATTCTAAAGGCTTATCAATCAAAAAATGTACTTGTGATAAAAAGGGGAAGGGGTAAGGGTTTTGCTGGTATTGAAAATGATCTTTTCTTTATGGACCAGACTTATATGGTCTTTGGAGACGCCCAAGACGTCCTTGGCAAACTGGTTCAAGCAATAAAAAAGATATAACCTTTTACTTGACAGATTGGGCCACCCTACTGCATTCTATATATAGATTTTCGTTTTAAGCAGAAATTCCTTTCATATGGGGGTGATAGAATAGGAATCTTTAAAAAGGTCTTTATGGATTCTGTATTAAACTTAAAAAACAATCATAAGGAGGAGAAGAGAGATGAAGAAGTTTATAGGTTATCTAACATTATTACTTATATCTATGATATTAAGTATTACCACCTCAG
>JACAEY010000135.1 GCA_013388605.1 Nitrospirota bacterium
ATCGGTTTATATAATGACCTCGCAGTTGGGTCTATTAGTGGAGGAAGTGATACATGGAATTACCAAGACGTATTTGGAGAAGCTGATGTAGGAGCACCACCTGATGATTTCAGTCCTAATGGTCAAAACTGGGGATTCCCACCATTAATTCCCGAGAAATTAAAAGAGACAGGCTATGAATTTTTTATTCAAACAATCAGAAAAAATATGAAATACTGTGGAGCGATTCGAATTGACCATGCTCCGGGACTATTCAGGCTTTTCTGGATACCTTATGGAATGTCTCCAGAAGAAGGTGCATATATAAGATATCCGTCAGAAGACCTTCTCAGAATTATTGCCCTTGAGAGTGTGAGAAATAAAACAATGGTAATAGCAGAAGACCTCGGAACAGTGGCGGAGAATGTTAGAGAGACATTAAAAAAATTTCGAATGCTTTCATATAAACTTCTTTATTTTGAAAGAAACTATCTAGATCCTTCATTCCTTCCCCCTGAAAAATATCCTGAAATGTCACTGTGTTCAGTAACTACTCATGACTTACCAACGATATATGGGTATTGGAAATATCAGGATATAAAGATTAAGAAAAAACTGGGTAGATATTCAAATGAAAGCCTATTTAAAAAGCATATGGAGGAAAGAAAAAGAGATAAAAAACTCATTATATCTGCACTTAAATCTCAAGGTATTATTAGTATTGATTTTTTATCTGAGCCAAAAAGTATATCTCAAATGACCTTTGAACTCTGTTTTGCTATCTATAATTATCTTGCAAAGACACCCTGTAAACTCTTGCTTGTAAGCCTTGATGATATTATTGGAACTTTGAACCAGCAGAATATGCCAGGGACAGTAGATAAATATCCTAACTGGCTGCAAAAGATACCTTTAATCATTGAAGAAATGATTAAAGACAAGAAATTTAACACACTTTCTGAGATGTTAAGAAAACAGTTTAAAAAGATTTAGCATAGGAAGATATATGCCCGTGTGAAAATTGTAATCTCAAAGTATAGATATATCTCTTATACCTCTACTATCAAAGGTATATGTGTAAAAAAGAGAAAACTTTTTGCCTTGAGTTTAAGCAATTTTTCAATAGCTTCTCTGTATATCTCCATCTGGAATCTATACTTTTCTTTCAGATCAGACAATTCTCTTTTTTCTACTGGATAGGTCTTGTAATCATATATATATGCAATATTATCCTTCAGAATAATTCTATCTATCCTTCCTCTGAATATTGTTTTTCCTTTTTGATAGATGAAGGGAAGTTCTACATAAGAGTCCTTACGAAATGAAATAATATCTTTAATGTATCCTGATTCTGAAAGTTTATCAAAATCAGATTTTATAATATTAATAATATTATTTAGACCATTTTTATCATATTTCTCCAGCCTCAAAAGAGTACGTGCACGTTTCTCAATCCTATCTGTATCTAACATGCCCATTGAAATTTCCTCGAAAAGTTTATGGAAAACCTTTCCAAGCAATATCCAGTCATGTCCATGTTTTGCTTTTATGTCTATTTCTTCTGTGACATCTTTCCATTTTAATCGAGGTTCATATAAAAGAGGTTTTGTATATAAAGGACCTGAAACATAATGTTCTGAGGATTCTTCTGGAATAATTGATTTAGATGCAGAGACCGAGTAGAAATTGTTTAGTTCCGATTCATTTATAACTTTCAGTGAACTAATGTGTTCAAGATTTTCAACAATATATGCAAGTCTACCTGTAGGTTTCTCATCTTTTTTTTGTGAGCCGAGCATACAGAGAAAATCCTTTGCCCTTGTTACAGATACATAAAAGAGTCTTTTTTCTTCTTCAATCTCCTTTTCTTTTCTTTTCTGGAATATTTCCCTCTTTTTTCTTTTGTTTGAATCTTCCTCATATGCAATAAATATGCTACCATCTTCTTCATCAATGACAATTGATTTACTCTTTGGAGTATTATCTTCCTCAAGAGATGGTAAAAAGACAATTGGAAATTCAAGACCCTTGGCAGCATGAACAGTCATTATCTTTACAGCATTCATCCCTTCAGTGTTTATATTTGCTTTTGGCTCTTCGCCTTGTCGTGCCTTTATAAGTTTTTCCCTTATCTCAAGGAGGGACAATCCACGACTATCAAACTGTTCAATAAGTCTTAAAAATTTCTTTATGTTTACATATCTCTGTTTTTCCCAGAAATATTGCCAGCCATTTGTATCTGATAGTATCTCTTCGAGAAGAACTGCAAGGGGGAGAGACTCAATCCTTTCAATCCATCTGGAAATGAGATTATAAGCCTTATATAAACGATGCGCCATTATATCTTCTTCCTCATCTTTTATTAGAGTTGGATTTAGTGGAATAGTATTTTGTAATTTTTCGAATAAAGATATTCCAACTTTGTTATCAATAATATTGAATAATGTTTTGTAGTCAATATTAAATAAAGGTGATCTCAAGATACAGAAAAGGCTAAAGTCATCTTTTGTATCAATAAGAAAGGAAAGAAGCTCACGGAGTAGTGCAACCTCTGGTTCATCATAAAAACCTATACCTTTCAAAATAACAAACGGGATATTATGCCTTCTCAGCGCATCCTCAAGAATTGATAGATGTGTTCTTCTCCTGAGAAGTATTGCCATATCACCATATATACAGGATCTTATTTTATCTTCATCATAAATTTCATATTTATTAACGAGGGATTGAATCCTTTTCACAAGTATGGATGCCTCCTTTTCCCGACTATCTTTTGTATTTTCACAACTATCTAAGAGTATAAGTTCAACATGACCATCTCCCTGTCTTGTTGCTACGAAATGTGCATATCTCGTGCGCCAACTTTCAAATTCAGAAGGTTGCATTAGTCTCTTAAAAAGACTATTTACGAATTCTGTTATTGCAGGAAGGCTGCGGTAGTTTTCTTTTATCTCTTCGAAAAGGTATTCATCGCCAAGCCATACAGATAGTCTTTTCTTTGCCTCATGGAAAAGGCTCACATTTGCACCTCTGAAAAGATATATGGATTGTTTTTCGTCTCCAACAAGGAAGACTGTTGGTGTCTTGCCTGATTCTCTTTTTGAGCCCCTGCCAGACCTCCACTCCTCAGTAAGCTTATCTATAATCTTCCATTGAAGTGAGCTTATATCCTGAAATTCATCGATCAAGATATGATCTGTATGTTCATCAAAGGAATAGAGGATGTTCATCCAGTCAGGATTACTATTCAATGCTTCGTATGCAAGGAGTTCAAGGTCATCATAATCAACAAGATGCCTTTCTTTTTTTTTCTCTGAATAATGTTTCAGACAGCGAGAATATAGGTTAAGAATCCTTTTTTCTTCATCTCCATCCACAGGATGTCCTTCTTTTATGATAAGCTCTGGATGTGGTCTCTTGCTGTGAAGTTCATTCAAGGTTCTATAAAGGATATCCCATCCCCTTATCCCTCTGGTTTTCATCATTTCATAAAAAAGTTCAGGATTATCTTTTTCTTCTATTAAAGCTTCATATACTGATTCAGACCATAGAAGTGAAGCAGCAAATTCATCTAAAACATCAAGTGATGGGTCGATTCCAAGCTCCATTGAAAATCTCTTGAGTAACTTGAGACAGAATGCGTGGATTGTAGATATACGCATTAAGGGCATTTTTTCTCGGATCTTTAAAAATAAATCAGGATGTTCTTTCTCAATAATAGAGAGTATTCTGTCTTTCATCTCTGCTGCAGCTTTTTCTGTAAACGTAATTGCAAGTATTTTTTCTATTTCACTGCCACCAAGGAGTAAGCTAATATACCGCCTTGCAAGTTTTTCTGTCTTTCCTGAACCTGCAGGCGATGAGATAATAACACTCTTAGTTATATCGAGATACTTCTCCATAACTTTTCACAATATTTGCATTATATGATTACATTTTTTGAATTAACCGATTTCTGTATATATGGACAATAGGGTCTTTCAAAACAATTAAAACAAGTATATTCATTCAGAGGATATGCAGGGAAAAGTCTTTTACGAAGTTCTGATACAGTCTTCTCAAGAAAATTGAGGCTTGTATTAATATATTTCTCTATTGTTCGTCCATATTTTTTATCATTTTTCCCTGGAATCCATGTTAGTTTTACATCTTTGAGGGAATAGATGCCCACGCGCTCTACATTAAATCCCATTGATTTTATTAATGATGCATATAGAAAAAGCTGTAAATTTGAGCCTTTTGTTAATATCTCTTGACCGCTAAATTGTGTGGATCCAGTTTTGTAGTCAATAAGCTCAACATATTTATTTTTATTTATATTTTGAATTCTTAATTCTGAATTTTGATTTTTTTTATCTACTCTATCTATTTTTCCCTTAAGTTTTATTCCCTTGATAATTTCTCCTTCAACTGAAAATTCAGCTCTCATAAATGAATAGCCTTCTTTAATAAGGTTATATTCAAGTTCATAAATTGCAGGAAGTATAAAGAGAAATGAGTCCCTGATAAAATTTTTCCAATAATTTTCTATGGGTTTATTGACTAGGAGTTTTGCTAATAGCTCTTCAGCCTTTAGTCTGAAATCATCTTCATTTTTAAACGAATCTAATAAAAGTATCTGCATTATTTCATGGATGATGGTTCCAAGCAACATTGCTTCGATTTTGTAGTCCTTTGTTTCAAGGGGTTTAAGATCGAGGATTTTTTCAATAAAAAATTTTCTTGGACAGGCTCTATAAGAATCTATATCAGTTACTCTTATATATGAGTTTTCTCCGTATCTCTCTTTTATTAATTTATCCGATACATTTTCTATTTCTGAGATGTAATGGGCAAAAGGCAATTTTCCAGTTACTATTAATTCTTCCTCCCGAGAGAAGATTCCTGATATTATATTCTTTCTATCTCTATTCCTTGGTAGGAATGGGGAAGGGAGGAATAGCTTGTCCATTTCCATTGAAGGATGAGAAAGGTAAATATTTTCTACGGATTCTACTGCCCGAAAGAAAAGAAACTTCTGAAGGAGCAAGTATCTCTTCATGTTTATGAGACCAAACCTTGTCCTGACACTATCAGGGAGTATGTAGTCAATATCTGGTTTGGAAGGAAGGTCTCCCTCTTTTAACCCTCCGATAAAAAGGAATTCCGGTTCATTTCCTCTCATTTCGAAAAATTCCATAATCTGTATACCTTCACCTTCAATATTTATTTCTGAAATATTCATAATATGAAAGAAATAATCTAAAAATTGACGCAAGTCACTTTGAACCAAGACTTCTGTATTATCTTTTTGGATTGAATTATAGAGATATTCAATGAAAGAAAGATTATTAAGGGCTTCATGTATTTGCTCCTCTAATTCTTTATCTTCAAGTATGAAACCCAGGTCTTTTAAAAGTTTGCTAACGGTATTAGTATATTGAATAAATGAACCATTATCTCTTATAGCTTCCAAAGATAAAAGTTTTTTAAATAACCATTTAAGCCCTTTCTCTATTTTAAAAAGATGAATGCTTTTAATTGATTGCTGATAATTAAGTTTTTTTATCAGGTTTAGCCACTCATCTTTTCCTTTTAGAATTCCTGATTCAAGGGATAAGAAGGGGATCCACTCCTTAAATTCAGTAGGAAGATTTTTAAAATAAGATGATGTGAGGAATCTTGAAAAAGGAAGTCTGGGATAGTCTTCTGCAACTGACCCAAGTAGTGCTGTTAAATCGAGAAAAGGACGGGATTTTATAGTAGGTTTTGAGACCGACAGGTTATATGGTATGCCAAATCTTCTAAAAACCCTTTCTACTAAATCTGAGTATTCATTTAATTTTGGGAAAGCAACTATTACTTTTTCAAGATCTTTTATCTTCTTAGATATAAAATAATACTTTATCCTTCGAGCAATCCCTTCCACCTCTTCCTCAATACTCGGATATGAATGATAGAAAATGTCTTTGGTCTTTTTATTAGATAAAATTACCTCCTTAAATTTAAAGTTATTATTTAAAAAGTCTATATAACTATTTGTAATATAATGAAATTCAGGATTATAATTTATTGATACCATCACATCTTCACTATTATTTATTAGTATCTTCACTATTTCTTCTTCTACTTTTGTTAGTTCATAAAATCCATCAAGAATAAGTCTATGATTCCTTAAATCGCACTTTTTAATAAGTTCAGGGCATTCTGCCATTATATCGTCTTCATCAGCGGCATAACCTCCTTTTAAAAAATCATTGTATAACTTTAAGATTTGTATAGCTTCTTTTGCCCTCTTTGATACTTCTTCTGGGATGCCAAGCTCATAAAAAATTGTGTTTAGTTCTTTTTCGATATCTCTAATTTCTTTATAGGGATGATACTGTTTTACCTCTTTAACAAACTCATAAATAATGGATGAAAAACCTGTCCCCTTTTTAGAAATCTTTGAGATTATTATAGGTATCAATTGGTTGGGTATAATATATTTATCTCCATAAAGAGAATGTAGTCTCTTTGAAAGTTGTTTAAGTGTCATCATTTGAGGGGGGATATAGCTTCCTTTTATGATTATATGAAATATTTTCTGTGCTTCTCTTACTTTTCTTGGTGTTGGAGCAATGTAGAGTAAACCTGAATAATCAGTGCTACCCTTTAAATCCTCAATTGATGCTTTTAAAAGGTATTCTGTTGGACCTACGAATGAGAAAGGAATATAGTAGACCTTAATAGACATTTCTATTACATTTTTATTATAACATCATGAATTGAAGGTTTTATTGCTATTTCCACTTGTGGTATGTATTATTTATTGGACTATATTTTGATAGCAAATAAGGAGGACCCATGGTCATAGGCAAACCCCTTTTCACGATCGAACAGATACAAAATAGGGTTAAAGAATTGGCAGATAGAATATCCAGAGATTACGCTGGTAAAGAAATTCTTGCAATAGGAATTTTAAAAGGTGCTTTTATATTTTTTTCAGATATTGTAAGGACTATAAAGGTTCCATTAACTGTAGATTTTATAGTGGCTTCAAGTTATTTAAAGACAGAAACCACAGGTGATGTAAAAATACATTACGATATCAGAGAAGATATTTCTGATAAAGATGTTCTACTGATAGAGGATATCGTTGATTCTGGTTTCACTCTTAATTTTATCAGGGATATGATCCTCTCAAGAAAGCCAAAGAGTCTTAAGATATGCGTATTTCTTGATAAGAAAGAGCGAAGAAAAGTAGATGTTCCTCTGGACTATGTGGGATATGAAATACCTGATGTTTTCGTGGTAGGTTATGGTCTTGATTATGAGAATAAATTCAGGAACCTTCCCTACATTGCAATATTCAAAAAGTCAGTTGATTAAAATAAAAACAATGATAGAGCTATATGTATTGTATAATTTAAAATAATCTTACTTGAAAAATAGGTTTCAAATTATGTTTGAACTTATGGTAGAGACGACATTTTCTGCTGCGCATCAACTGAAAGGTTACATGGGGAAATGTGAAAAACTTCACGGTCATAACTGGAAAGTTCAGGTTTATATTATTGCAGAAAAGCTTAATGAAATAGATATAGCTATGGATTTCCATGAAATAAAGAAGATTACTAATGAGCTTATAGCTCCTCTTGACCATAGTGTCTTGAATGAAATTTTTCCATTTACTGAAAGAAATCCATCATCTGAAAATATTGCAAAATGGATTTACGATGGTCTTGTCAAAAAAATAGACAATGAAGATATTCATGTCTCTGCAGTTACAGTCTGGGAATCAGAGACAGCATCTGCTACATATTATGAGTGAAAAG
>JACAEY010000125.1 GCA_013388605.1 Nitrospirota bacterium
ATAGGGCTTAAAAACCCAAATCAATTTGATTCTGGTTTTGTAGCGGGGTTGAATGATGTCGGGTAAGAACTATTTTTTTACTTCTGAGTCTGTTACAGAAGGACATCCTGATAAAGTAGCAGATCAGATTTCTGATGCAATATTGGATGCTATACTTGCAAAAGACCCTATCGCAAGGGTGGCTTGTGAGACGCTTGTAACAACAGGCCTAGCTTTTGTTGCAGGTGAGATTACAACGAGCTGTTATGTAGAAATACCTGATATAGTTAGAGAAACTATAAGGGAAATTGGATATACGAGGGCAAAATACGGTTTTGATTACGAAACTTGTGCAGTGATTACTTCAATCCATGGACAATCCTCTGATATTGCTATGGGTGTTGATATAGGAGGTGCAGGTGATCAGGGTCTTATGTTTGGTTTTGCATGTAATGAGACAGAAGAACTGATGCCAATGCCTATCATGATTGCCCATAAACTTGCAATGAAATTGGCAGAAGTCAGAAAGAGAGATATCTTAGGATATTTAAGGCCTGATGGAAAGACTCAGGTAACTGTTGAATATAGACATGGAAAACCTTATAGAATTGATAGTATTGTTGTTTCTTCCCAACATAGCCCAGAGATTACACTAAAAGAGATAAGGGAAGACATTATAGAAAAAGTTATCAAACCTATTATTCCAGCAGATATCCTTGATGAAGAACATATTCGATATTATGTAAATCCAACAGGCCGTTTTGTTGTTGGAGGACCAATGGGAGACACAGGGGTTACAGGCAGGAAAGTTATTGTTGATAGTTACGGAGGAGTAGGAAGTCATGGAGGTGGATGCTTCTCAGGAAAAGACCCAACAAAGGTAGATAGGTCAGGTGCTTATATGGCGAGATACATAGCAAAAAATATTGTTGCTTCTGGCGCTGCTGAGAGGGTTCAGGTACAGATGGCTTATGCAATCGGTGTGCCTGAACCAGTATCTGTTCTTGTTGATACATTTGGCACAGGTAAAATCCCATCTGAGGAGATAGTTAAAATTATAAGGAAGAACTTTGATCTTACTCCAAAAGGCATGATAGAAACCCTTAATCTAAGAAGGCCCATCTTTAAAAAGACAGCAGCCTATGGACACTTCGGTAGAAACGACCCTGATTTTATATGGGAGAAGACAGATAAGATAGATATATTTAAATAATTACTACCTATGGAGGTGGAATGATAGCTCATAATATTAAAGATATTGATTTAGCAAAAAAGGGAAAGCTCAGGATTGAGTGGGCTGCTCAGGAGATGCCTGTGCTTAAGAGTATTGCAGAGCGGTTTAAAAGAGAGAAACCATTGAAGGGCTGCAGGATTTCTGCATGCCTCCACGTAACAACAGAAACTGCTGTTTTAATGGAAACCTTGAAAGCAGGTGGTGCTGAAACCTTTCTATGTGCATCAAACCCTCTAAGCACCCAGGACGATGTTGCCTCATCACTCGTTAGATTTTCTAAGATTCCTGTATTTGCTATAAAAGGGGAGGACAGAAAAACATATTATAAACATATAGCTAATACCCTTTCAATAAACCCACAGATTACGATGGATGACGGGGCTGACCTTGTTTCTACCCTTCATAAAGATAAGAGGATTGAAGGTGTATTGGGTGGGACTGAGGAGACAACAACTGGGGTAATACGTCTCAGGGCTATGGCTGAAAAGGGATTATTAAGATATCCCATAATAGCAGTGAATGATGCATATACAAAATATCTTTTTGACAACCGCTATGGCACAGGTCAGTCTTCAATAGATGGTATTTTAAGGGCTACTAATAGACTGATTGCTGGTTCAAATTTTATAGTCTCTGGTTATGGTTGGTGTGGTAAAGGTATTGCTATGAGGGCAAAAGGGATGGGTGCAAGGGTCATTGTTACAGAAGTGAACCCTGTAAGGGCACTTGAGGCTACAATGGACGGCTTTGAGGTGTTACCTATCAGAGAGGCATCAAGAATTGGTGATATATTTGTGACTGCGACGGGTGATATAAATGTTATTTCAGGTGAATGTTTCTCATTAATGAAGGATGGAGCCATATTATGCAATGCAGGACATTTTGATGTTGAAATATCAATAGATGCACTTGAGAAGATGGCAAAAAGCAAGAGGGTAATCCGAGATTCAGTTGTGGAATATACACTGAGAAATAATAAAAAAATCTATCTTCTCGCTGAGGGAAGACTCATAAATCTTTCCGCTGCAGAAGGGCACCCCTCAGGTGTGATGGACATGAGTTTTGCAAACCAGGCACTTTGTGTTGAATATATTATAAAAAACTATAAAAGGCTTGAAAAAAAGGTATATAGTGTTCCGGAAAGGATTGATAAGGAGATAGCAAGATTAAAACTGAAGGCAATGGGAATAAATATAGATGTTCTGACAAGGGAGCAAACTGACTATCTACACAGCTGGGAAATGGGTACATAGTCTACGCTCATATATCCTTTTTGGGAAGAATAATGTTAAGAAAGATTAAAGGTAAGGTGGTATCAATAAATATCAGCCATAAGAAAGGTATGCGTAAAAAGCCTATACAAGAGGCTGAAATTATTACAGATACAGGAATTAAAGGAGATGCCCATGCCTCGAATGAATGGCACAGACAGATTAGCCTTCTTTCAATAGAAAGCATAAAGAAGATGAAAGAGAAAGGTTTAAAAATCAATCCAGGAGATTTTGCCGAGAATATAACAACAGAAGGTATAGATCTTCTATCTTTACCAATTGGGACACGGATGAAGATTGGAGGTGTAGAAGCAGAAGTCAGCCAGATAGGGAAAGAATGTCATACGAGGTGTGCTATATATTACCTTGCAGGCGATTGCATAATGCCAAAGGAAGGTATTTTTGTCAAAGTCCTTAAAGGTGGTAAGATAAAAAAGGGAGATATAATAGTAGCCAGCATTTAGTTAAAATTAAAATTAGGAGTTATCTTTTAAACTATCATGATTAGTGTTGCAGTTTTGACAATAAGTGATAAAGGGTCAAGGGGCGAGAGGGAAGACACAAGTGGACCTTTAATCTCGGATATGCTTATACCTGCTGGTGCTAATGTAAATTATTATGAAATAATACCTGATGAAAAGGAATTGATAAAAGAAAAACTTTTAGAATTTAGTGGGAAGGTTGATTTAATTCTTACAACAGGGGGAACAGGTCTTGCCCCGAGGGATGTAACACCCGATGCCACTTTAGAGGTCATCGATAAAGAGGTCCCGGGAATTGCTGAGATTATGCGTTCTGAAGGATTTAAAAAGACTGGGAGGGCTATACTATCAAGAGCAGTTGCAGGAGTAAAAGGGAAAACCTTAATCATCAATCTACCGGGAAGCCCAAAGGCAGTAAAAGAAGGTCTTGGTATTTTATTAGATGTAATTCCGCATGCTGTTGAAAAACTAAAAGGTGATCCCACTGAATGTGCAGGGTCTTAATTTTTCAAAAGGGAGTCCTGTATTAAAGATATAAGCATCCTCATGGCATTTCTTGCAGGTTTATTGTCTTTTCTCTCTCCATGTGTCCTACCTCTTGTTCCTTCATATATATCATTTATAACAGGGATATCTTTTGAGGATCTTACCTCTAATAGAGACAAAAAGAGAATAAGGCTTCTTACTTTAGCAAATTCTTTATCGTTTATTTTAGGATTTTCTTTTGTCTTCATATCTCTGGGGGCTTCCACTTCAATCGTTGGTAAGGCACTTTACGAATATCAGGACTGGATAAGAATATTAGGCGGCGTTCTTGTGATAATATTCGGTCTCTTTATTTCAGGTATAATAAAATCAGATTTTCTTTTAAAAGAAAGAAGGTTTCATCTTCAAGGGAAGCCTGCTGGATATATAGGCTCATTCATAATAGGGATGACCTTTGCTGCAGCCTGGACTCCATGTATAGGTCCTATACTCGGGACAATACTCCTTTATGCAGCATCAGAAGGTTCAGCATCATATGGATTTAAGCTCCTTATATTTTACTCTTTTGGATTAGCTTTGCCCTTTCTCATATCTTCCATTACTATTAACACATTTCTTAGTTACTCAAAGATATTTTATAAATTTATGAGGGTAATTATGTTTATGAGTGGTCTCCTTCTTATAGCATTTGGTATTATGCTTCTCAACAACAAAATCCGTGATATTTCAAGATTTCTACCTGATTTCGGGATTCCTTTTCGTTAAGCCAAAAATGCATTTAGATAACCATGAATTTTAACCCGAATTACGCAAGGCTTAATATAAACCCCTGTAAACGCAGACTTACCGGCGATCACATTCCCCTTTATCAAAACATTCTTCCAAGTTTTGCTATTAGGCTTTAAAATATAGCAGAGAGCTTAGGAAAATAAATTAGGTGATTTAACCCTATTTCTTCTAATCCCTATGAAAAAGGTTGTGAATAAATGAAAAATTTAAAGAGAAAATTTAAAAAGAAAATTATTGGGAGAAGAATGCCAGGATTTCTGGCTTCCATTTATGAGAAGGCAGCCAGAATGGTAATCAATAGTTATTATGTTCCAATAGCTGAAGAGGTAATTGCTGAGTTGAGTCAAATAAGAAATATTGATCACGAGACTGAAATAAGAATTCTTGATGTTGGGACCGGGCCAGGATATCTTCCAATTGAAATAGCAAAAAGAGTTCAAAATATTCGAATATATGGTATTGATTCAATTTCAAAGTCAATAAAAATGGCTAAGACAAATGCTGCTAAAGCTGGAGTTGGAGATAGAGTGAATTTTGAAGTAGGAGATGCAGCTAAGTTACAATTCATGGAAAACTTTTACGATATGATTATCAGTACCGGTGTGCTTCATGAGTTAAAAGATCCAATAAAAGTTTTAAATGAGTTTTATCGAGTTTTGAAGCCGGGTGGAAAAGTTTTTATTCACGACCCAGCCAGGGTTTCATCAGGAATAGACAAAAAGAAATGGATAGCCTCTTTTAAACGTTGGGAGAAAATTATCTATAAATTTTTCACTATCTTCTGCGAATTTAAGCCGCCTCATACCTATTCTCAGGAAGAGGCTAAAGAAATAATTGCTGCCACAAATTTTAAGCAATATCAGGTTGAAGAATATTGGGTTGAGGGATCAAGAGAATTAAAGATTAAGCTTAGAAAATAAAAAAGAATTCCAAGAGGGGTCTTTAAATAGTAATGGACAAAGGTTACACCACTAAATAAATTTGGTTCTTCTCTACCTATTGCTTTTTGAGATAAAATGATGAATCTGAAAAACATAGCCTTCGATAACAAGCAGAAATTCAGAGAGGTTGTTTGGGGTGCGGTAGCTGTGGATAAAAAAAGAAACAGGATTGGTAAAGGCACGGGTTATGGCGACAAAGAGGATGATCGGAAAAAAGGGCAAAAGGTAATGATTATTGTTACACCAGAGAGGGTTTATAGAATAAAATGATGGTAGTAGCAGGAGGGATAAGTTTATTCCTTTTATTGTATATTTCCTTAAACACTAATTTGTTTGCTAAAGAGGGAAACCAAAGTATGGGTATTGTCCTGGTCTCAGTCGGTAAGATAGATAGGGAGACCATTGAGGCATTAAAGGATAATTTAAGTAGGGTATTTAATAGACGGGTATTCATTGGTAAGGAGATGCCTGAGCCTCACTATGCCTTCAATAAAAAAAGAAATCAGTATTTATCTACAGCAATATTAAATGCAATTAAGGAGCAAAAAGAATACGCTCCTTATGAAAGGATTTTGGGAATTGTTGACCATGATTTATATGTCCCTGAGTTAAATTTTGTCTTTGGAGAAGCCAGCACAAAAGTGGCTGTAATCTCCCTTACCCGTCTGAGACAAGGTTTTTATGGTCTACCAGAAGATAGTAATCTCTTTCAGAAGAGGGTGCTAACCGAGGCTGTTCATGAATTAGGCCATACTTATGGATTGGGTCATTGTAGCAATCCCCACTGTGTAATGTTCTTTTCCAATAGTTTAATGGATACAGATAGAAAAGGCTCGGAATTATGCCCAAGATGTAAGAGTAAGCTTTACTGATAAGATAGTTTTGAAATTACCAATATAGATACCCGCGCCATTACAACCTTGGTGCTTTTATAGTTTTTATGTAACAAGATTTATTTCAGGAACTGGCTCTTTAAACTTCAGGAATTTGAGCTATGAAACAATTGAGATGTGACCCCTAATTCTTTGTGATTTTTCTCTTCATCTTTATTCCTTCCCAATTATTTTACCTTCCCCACAGGCATGATACAGACAGGATGTTCTTCGGTTCTCATATTCAGAATCCTTTTTACCTCTTCATCATCAAAGGCCCCGACAGCCACTGCTCCAAGATTTAATGAAACGGCTTGAAGATAAACGTTTTGAACTGCGCTACCGGCCTCAATGTAAACATATCTTATACCTCTTTCACCATATTTTTTGGTTGTCCGTTCAAAGACTGCAGAAAACACTAATACAGCGGAACCATTCTTTACCCAGGGCTGTCTGAGGGCAGCAGCAGATAGCTCAGATCGCCTGTCTCCTTTCCCTATGCATATCAATTCGTGTCTTTGAGGTATATACTTATAAATCCCATCTTCAAGATCTTGAACATCTCCAGCGACAATATAAATCTCAAGAGGGTAAAGGGCTCCTGCGGAAGGTGCTGTTCTGAGACCCGTCGGGCCTGTAATACCCTGCGCAGCCCATAGAAGTTGTGAGACCTCAGCAAGTGTAAGAGGTTGATCTTTATAATTTCTGATAGACCTTCTTTTAAGAATAGACTCCTCTATGGATATTTTGCTGTCATATTTAGGTTCGGGTAATTTTATCGGTTTTTCTCTTAATTTTGATTCATTTCCTGTTACAGAGAAAATTACTGGTAAAGAAATTACCAATAAAGTTAACAGAAAGATCTTTTTAATCATAGTCTCAATTTAAGATGTTATGAACAGGATATCTGTTTATTAAATTATATTAATATATCATGGTTATGAAATCCGATAGAAAGCTTTAGGATGATCAAGGAAGCTTTACTTTATCAGAAGATGGATGGCAAGGTGCAGTGCAGAACCTGTCAGAGATTCTGTCAGATTAAACCCGATCATGTTGGTTTCTGCAAGACAAGGAAAAATATCGGTGGAAAGCTCTTTACTCTCGTTTATGGAGATATTTCTTCAATCAGTGCCAACCCCATCGAGAAGAAGCCTTTTTTCCATTTCTGGCCGGGAAGCACTGCCTTGACTGTCGGTACATGGTCCTGCAATTTCACCTGTCCATGGTGTCAAAATTACGAGATTTCAAAATTTCAGGACAATATCGGGCATGGCATGTACCTTTCTCCTCAAAAATTTATTGAGCTGGTGAGAAAATATGGCTACCAGGGAACGAGCATTTCCTTCAATGAACCAACGTTGCTTCTCGAATATTCTTTAGACCTCTTTACCCTGGCAAGAAAAGAAGGGTTTTATAATACCTTTGTTACCAATGGTTATATGTCATTAGAAGCCCTGAAACTCTTGATCAAGAGCGGATTGGATGCGATGAATGTTGATATCAAGGGTAATTATGAGGCGGTGAAAAAATACTGTGGCGCAAATGGAGAAGGAGTATGGCAGAGTATAATTGAGGCAAAGAAATTGGGAGCCCATGTTGAAATAACTACCCTGATTATTCCGGGAGTGAATGATGACGAAGAAACGTTGAGGCACATAGCAACAAGGATTAAAAGAGAAGTCAATCATGATACCCCCTGGCATATCACTCAATATTATCCGGCTTATAAGTCTCTTGAAATCGGTCTCTATCCGGCGAGCACACCGGTAGAAACGATAGAAAAGGCGTGGCAGATTGGTAAAGAGTGTGGCTTGAATTATGTTTATGTCGGCAATATCCCTGGACACTCTTTAGAAAATACATACTGCCCGAATTGTCAGGAACTTTTGATCGAGCGCTCGGGATTTGATGTGATCAGGTATTTAATTACTTCTGAGAAAAAGTGTCCAAAATGTCTCAAGGATATTCCAATAATTGGAGAATATGTTAAACCCTCTTGAAATGGCAGGATTTGCCAGAAATATAGTATGCAAAAATGACCAAAGGAAATACTATAGATTCAGGTCCTCAAGGTTCTACGGAGGGATATCGACTGCTGACTGTGTCGGTTGTTGCTTGAGATGTATCTTTTGCTGGGCATGGAAAGAGGTTGTTAGACCCGAAGAATATGGAGAATTTTATAGCCCTGAGGAAGTTGCAAAGAAGCTCGTTTCTATTGCACAAAGGAAGAATTTGAATCAGTTGAGGATAAGTGGCAATGAACCAACAATCTGCAGGGAACATCTTATCAAAGTACTTGAATTAATTCCAAAAGATTATCTATTTATTCTTGAGACAAATGGGATACTTATTGGCGATGACGAATCTTATGCAGAGGAACTATCAAGGTTTCCTAATCTTTATGTAAGAGTGAGCCTCAAAGGTACCTGCGAAGAGGAGTTTTCAAGGCTGACAGGTGTAGTACCTGAGGGGTTTCAAATGCAGATCAATGCTCTCGAGAATCTCATGAAATACAAAGTAAATGTCCATCCAGCCTGCATGATAAGTTTCAGTTCAGCCGAAAATATCGGAGTCTTGAGAAAGAGACTGAAGGCATTAAATCCCGCATTTGAGGATTTTGAAGTAGAGGAGCTTATCCTTTATCCGTCTGTTGAGGAGAGGCTCAAGAGATTAAAGGTGAGCTACATAACATGTCATACACCTAAAGCCTTACCTGCTGAGCAGATTTGAGAGAGGAGACCATTAACTAATGAAAATCCGCCCCATGCTCGCAAAATCATCCGCTCCTTTTGACTCCAATAATCACATCTTTGAATTGAAATGGGACGGGACTCGGTGTATTGCCTTTGTGGATAGAAACAACGTAAGGCTCCAGAACAGGAGACTCATCGATATAACCTACAGGTATCCGGAATTTAAGGAATTAGGAACACATCTCAAAGTAAAATCCGCTGTCTTTGATGGAGAAATTGTTGTTCTGAAGGAAGGCATACCTTGCTTTGAAAAGCTTCAGCAGAGGGAGCATATAGAAGATATAAGAAGGATTGAAATATTGTCAGGGCTTATTCCTGCCACATATGTAGTTTTTGACCTTCTGTATTTGAATGGAAAGTCAATAATGCATAAACCACTTGCAGAAAGGAGAGATTTGTTAAGATGCTTGTTCCCCATATCTGATAATGTTATATTGTCTGAATCTTACAGCGAAGGGAAAAAGCTTTTTAAGATGGGTTTAAAAAAGGGGTTTGAAGGCATAATGGCAAAGGAAAAAACAAGTCCTTATCTGGAGGGCGAAAGGTCAGGTTACTGGTTGAAGATCAAGAAATTCTCTGATATCGATGCAGTCATTTGCGGTTATCTTGAAGGAAAGGGCAGCAGAAAGGATTATTTCGGCTCATTAATTTTAGGTGTTTATGATAAAGGAAAACTGATACACATAGGACAGGTGGGCACAGGAATCGATGAGAAGACAATTAAACGTTTATTCAAAATTTTAAACAGCATAAAAACAGACATCTCTCCTTTTGATACGGTTCCTGAGCTAAAGAGAAGGGCATACTGGTGCAGGCCTGAAATTGTTGCAAGGGTGGTTTATCATGAATGGACAAAGGATAATAGATTGAGGATTCCTGTATTTAAAGGCATCCGGGATGACAAGGGGCCTAAGGAGTGTGTAATTTAAACTGCTTTTTTCTTCTTCTCAAGGCTCTTCTTCAGGGCATCCATCAGGCTGACAACCTTTTCCACTTCCTTTTTCGGTGCAACCTTAATCTCCTTGCCTGCTATCTTGGCCTTGATTAATTCCATTAAAGAGTCCCTGAATTCATCGTGATAGGTATCGATATTAAACCTGCCGAGAAAGTGTTTTATGAGTTCTGTTGCGAGGGCAAATTCTTTGCTGTCGAGTGTTATTTTTTTAGGGATATTCAGTGCCTCTGGTTTTACAATCTCATCTGCATAAAATAGTGTATGTAACATGAGAGTATCGTGGAATACCCTCAGAACAGCTATATGCTCTTTATCCTTGAATGTAATCTTTGATAGGGCGACTTTTCCTGCCTCCTTCATCGTCTCCCTTAAGAGTACGTATGCCCTTTCTCCTCCCTCGACAGGTTCGAGGTAATATGATTTGTCGTAATAGATTGGATCGATCTCTTTTGCATCGACAAACCTCAAAATATCTATGCTCTTTGATTTTTTTATAGGTATATGTTCAATCTCTTCATCTGATATAACGACGAATTTGCCTTTTTCATATTCATAACCGTGTGTGGTATCTTCCCATTCCACATCGGTCTTGCATATAGTGCAATATCTCTCATAGGTCAGAGGAGTTGAGCATTTTTTATGAAGGAGGTGGAATCCTATATCCTTTCTGTGCGATGCGCCATAAAGCTTAACAGGGATGTTTACGAGGGCAAAGCTTATATTGCCCTTCCATAACGCCTTCATAAATAATCATAACAAATTTAAGCTGTTCTTACACACTTTTCTATTTCCTTATTATTCGGTTAACAGCTCTGCTTATCGTTGAATAATGCACACCATTGTATTCTGCTATTTCCCTCAGCGTATCCTCATCATAGGAAATATTGTCTGTCTTGAATTATCTCTTGATGTGATATGGTAAACTGCACTAGGAAACTCTATCCTGAGTGGCCTTGCCATGAAAAACTATGGCATAAGATATGTTATATAGAAAGACCTGAGCCTCTTTGAGGCACTCTCATATCTAAAACCTAAATAGCAAGATTAAAGACCTGATATTATGAAAAAAGCTACACCTCCAATGGGTTATAATGGGTCTCAAAGGACCAATCCCCTACAAAGGGGATAAAGGTACTCATCCCTTTGGGATGGCACAAAACCCTTTATGGAGGTGCAGCTATGTATGTAGGTGTAGATTATCACAAAAAGTACTCGATTGCAACAAAAATGGATAGGAAAGGAAGGATACTGGAGCAG
>JACAEY010000136.1 GCA_013388605.1 Nitrospirota bacterium
GATGCAACATCATATATAGTTAGGGAACTCGTTCTCTTATCTGTGCTTATACTACCCCTTGAAGAAAGTATCTTTGCATCCTTGATTGCCTTTTCAACTGTTGCTACATCTGCATAACTGATTGGAAATATCTTTGTCTCTAAGGGAATTGCCTTCATCTCTGCCTCTTTTGCCTTAACAGCCTCTTCACTTTCCTTTGCGAATATTGTATGAGGAGCAATCCTTATAATATTTCCCTCAATGGACTTTCCAAGAGAAAAGGTCTTCAGTATTATATCGAGTGCCTGATCCCATGGCACATTTATAAGTTTCATGGTCAACTTACCTTTTACCTCAGGACTCACAACAATGTTATAACCACTGATATCAGCAAGGAGTCTGAATATAGGGACTATATCAGCATCCTGAAAATCAAGTGATATATTTTTTCCTGTATATTTCCCCTGTAAAGGGATTTCAGCTTCTTCTTTTGCCTCTCCCTTTTCTTCCTTTATCCTTTCAGCCTCTGGAATCGTCAATGCAAGAATGATAGAATCCCTGATAGTTGAAATATCAAAATCTATTTTTTCTTTAAGGTCCACAATCATTCTTGTGTTACCATCATATTTTCCTATTCTGATTGCTTTTATAGGAGTAACAACCTCCTTAGGAGGTTGAACGCTTGAAACAATATCGGTTATATCAATTACAATACGATCATCTAAACTGAATACAGCAGGCTCAAATGACCCATTTCCTTTGATAATCATATTGAGCTTATCAGCAGACCTTTCGTATGAGATATCTGTTATCTCTGTAGCCTTTGGAAGAGTAATTTCTTCAGATTCAGCTGTTAAAGGCTCTTCAGCCTCTTTTGTCTCTGCAACCTTTATAGTTTCCTGTTTAGGAACTTCTTCTTTGAAGACTTCCTTAGTTTTTAGTTTAATCTTCAGTTCATTGTCTCTATACTCAGGCTCAGCCTCAGAAGGCATCTGGAGTAGTATTTCAAGCCGTGTTAGTAAAGAAGGAGACTCTACCTGATATGGTGCTATTTCTGTGATACCTGCTTTGTCAGAGATAATCTTCATATTAAAGGAACCTGCTCTTACATCAAGTAGCTCAACTACAACTTTATAAGGATCATCTGGTCTGTACAAAGTGTAACTGAAAGGTTTGTTTACCTTGATGGTTGCAGTGTAATCCTGAATGTCTATTCCGGTGATAACAGGTGTCTCATCGACTTCAGTAGATTCTTTGATAGCGCTGGTTGTTGCACATCCATATATAGCAAAAAGCAGAGAAAAAGCAGAGAACAGAAAGCACAGAGCATAGAGTTTTATACCCTTAGCCCTTTGCTTCATGCTTTTTGCTATCGGCTCCTTTTTTTCTTTGCTCTTTGCTCTTTGTTTCATCCTCCCTCCTCTTTATGGAGTTTTAATATTGAATCTCTTGGCTTTATAACCCCCCTATAATCCTTAATATACTCCCTGATTATTACAGAGTCTTGAGTTATCTTTTCGATTTTACCGCCGTGTACTCCGAGCCTTGTGCCCTCTGTGACTGTGTATGATTTTTTATCAGGGAACATTATGAGGGCGTAAGATTTTTGTTTGTCCCATGCTATTGCTAAAAGATTTATTTCATCCAAGCCATATCTCTCAAATGGGCCCAATCCCTTTTCCTTCAATGGTTTTTGTCTTATTGGTGCGACAAGAGAGAGGAAGGGATCTCTTCTACCCTTAGGGTCATAGGAATATATTTGTTGTTCAGACTTCTCAGTATCTTGCTGTTCAACCTTGGTCTCAACTGGTGAGACCTTAGAAACTGTTGGTTTGGTCTGAAGAGGCTGCGTTTTGTTACAGCCTGCAATAACATAAATAAATAAAAATATAATGCTTACCAGGCAGATTAACCTTTTCATTTTCCTCCAGTTTTTTTCTTTTCTGTCTTAATTGTTTCTCCTTCAGGGATGGAAGAGAATGTTGTAGCTGTAAAAGATACCTTGAGAGAGGCAACTTCTTTTTCGGGTTTTGGGTCGCTGAGTTTGATATCAGAAATATTCACAATTCTGTTCAATTTTGTGAGGTTACTGAAGAAATAGCCGAGGCTATGATAACTTCCTGTAAGTTCAACTTTTACAGGAATCTCATAAACGATGCCACTTGGATGTGTCTTTTTTTGTTCGGGTTTCCAAAGGGTGATATAAAGCCCTGACCTTATACCGAGGTCTGAGACCTGTTTCAACAAAGTTGATACTTCTTTTTCCTCAGGTAGTTGTAACTTAAGCTCCTCCCGTCTCCTCATGAGCCTTTCATTTTCTGAAAGGAGCTCAGAAAGTTTTTCAGCCTTTGTTCGACTTTTTGCTATCTCATTTTCCTGCAGAAGAATCTTATTTTCAAGTGCCTTGATCTCTTTGTTTTTAGGTAAAAGGATTACAAAAGTAATTACTACTATTATTATCAAAGCAGGAAGGAAAGATATTATTGTTTTTACATATTTTGGAAGTGCTTTTAAATCAAATTTTTCAGCCATATCAACCTTTTATTTTAAAGGTTAATTTAAACATGTATAGGTTTGCCGTCTCTACCTTTGTGCTCTTAGATTCCTGCAAAAAAACATCTGTGAAAGTCTGGGAACTTTTTATATTGTCCACGTATGAAACGATATCTGAGTTTGCGAAGGCATAACCATCTATATTTACATTTTCCCCTGATAAGGTCATCGTTTTTAGCCAGACTCCATTTGGAAGAAGTGAGCTCGCTTCATCAAGGAGTTTTACTGGAATGCTTTGATTTTTTCTGAGTTGCTCAATGACACTATTTTTTTCCTGAATAGTTTTGTTCAGTTTTTCGTAATTTTCAACTTTTTTTATCTTCGCTTTCAATTCTGCTATCTTGGTTTCATTCATCTTATATTGTGCTTTCTTTGAGGAAAGGCGAGAGTTATATACAAATACCAAACCAACCATCACGATAAGTGCTATAGCGGTTAAACCAACTGAAGTAATCAAAAATGAAGGTATCGGCTTTGGTTTTTTCTTTCTACGTTGTGGAAGTAGATTTATTTTTATCATCTATCGCCCTGTCTCCTGAGGGCTAATCCTGTTGCAACTGCTGCTATTGGAGCAATCTCTTCCATATATGAGGAGTCAAATTTTTGGGAAATTTTTATGTTCTTGAATGGTTCTATAACTTTTGTCTCTATTCCAACTTTTTCAGATAGGTGTTTTGGAAAGTCTTTTATTAATGCACATCCGCCACTTACTATTACCTCATTAATGTCTTCGTGTAACTCAGTACTCCTATAAAACTCAAACGAGCGACTTATATCATCTATTATCTCCTCAGAAGCCAAATCCATAATAGAAAATGCATCTTCAGGCGGAATATTCTCTATAGGTTCTCCCCTTTTTAGCCTCTCCGCATTTTCATATGTAAGATTAAACTCCCTCTGTAGGGCTTCAGTATGTAAATTGCTTCCTACCGCGCTATCTCTCGTAAATACAGATATCCCACCTTTAAGGATATTCATATTTATTGTGCTTGCTCCAATATTAACAATTGCTACATTTTTGATAGGTTCAATTTCATAATTAATCTCATACATATTTTCAAGGGCAAAGTGGTTAACATCAACTATGATCGGATTAAGCCCCGCTTCTCTAACAGCATTAACATATTCATTTATTGTATCTTTTTTAACAGCAACAAGGATAACATCCATCTGCCCTGGTTCTTCTTTAGGTCCGAGAATCTGGAAATCGAGGTTAACGTCCTCTATACTAAATGGCACATATTGTTCAGCCTCAAA
>JACAEY010000002.1 GCA_013388605.1 Nitrospirota bacterium
AAGGACATTTCTCATACAATACATGCTCATCCCACTCTCTCAGAAGCCCTGATGGAATCAGCAGAGGATTTACATGGAGAAGCAATACATGTTCCAAAAAAGTAGGGATAAAAGAATTGCAGCATATTTTAACTCAATCTGATGAATTCTAATAACCTCCTCAGAAAACAGGTAGTATCAGAAATAAAAAAGAGGAGGCTTATATTCCTCACGCTTAGTTTCCTTGTTTTCTTCTACCTTATTATAAGTCTCATCTTTGGAGATATGGGACTTATAAAGTATATAGAGCTGAATAAAAAAAGGGTGGAATTAGAAAATCAGATAAAACAGATCGAGATTGAAAATAAAAATCTAAGGTCTGATATAAGAATGCTCAAAGAGGATCCATTTTATAAGGAAAAACACGCCAGAGAGGATTTTAATCTGGCAAGACCTGATGAGTATATCTTTCGCTATGATGATAGATAGTCCACTTTATATTGCCTTTCTCTGGCAAATGCATCAGCCATTTTACAAAGACCCTATCTCTGGAATATATAGACTACCATGGGTAAGACTCCATGGAACAAAGGATTACCTTGATATGGTAGAGATACTTACAGAATTTCCACATATAAAACAGACTTTTAACTTTACACCTTCTTTACTCGAACAGATTATTGATTACACTGAATATCATGCAGTTGACAGACATCTTGAACTTACAATTAAAAAGGCATCTGATCTCGATATAGATGAAAAAATCTTTATTCTCGAAAATTTCTTCCTTGCAAACTGGGAAAATATGATAAAACCCTTTCCAAGATATTATGAACTCCTAATTAAAAGAGGACTTTACCTTGTTAAAAGTGATATAGAAAGAATAGCAAGATACTTTAATACGGGTGATTTTCTTGATTTGCAGGTATTATTCAACCTTTGCTGGATTGACCCTCTCTTCAGAAATAAAGATAATGAGCTTAAAGCACTCGTTGAGAAACAAAGAAATTATACTGAGGAAGATAAAAATCTTATTATTTCAAAGCAATTGTCAATATTGAAAAAAATAATACCAGAATATAAAGATATGGTAAAAAGAGGGCAGGTAGAAATTTCTTTCTCACCTTTTTATCACCCTATTCTTCCCCTTCTATGCGACTCAAATAATGCAAAAACTGCTATGCCTTCAATAAAACTTCCCACAAAAAGATTTTCACATCCTGAAGATGCAAAAAAACAGGTCAAGCTTGGAATAGAATATTTTGAGACCCTTTTTGGATACAAACCTGTTGGGATGTGGCCATCTGAAGGATCGGTTAGTGAAGAGGTTATTAGTATTGTTGAAAATGAAGGGATGGAGTGGATAGCAACTGATGAAGATATCCTTTCAAATTCATTGAATAGAAGGCTTAGGGACTATTCTGGTAACATAATTGAGCCTGAGATTCTCTATAAGACGTACAGATTAGGAAATGTCTCTTTAATCTTTAGGGACCACCAAATTTCAGACCTTATCGGTTTTGTTTATCAAAAATGGGAACCCAAGAAAGCAGCAGATGACCTTATACAAAGGCTTCTATCTATTCAGTCTTCTTTAACTAAAGATAAACCACATATCCTTTCAGTAATACTCGACGGTGAAAATGCATGGGAATATTATAGGAATGATGGGCATGATTTTCTAAAATACCTTTATGAAGGTATTTCAAAAGAAGAGAGAATCAAAACAGTAAGAATATATGATTATATTAGAGAGTTTGATAAAGGGGAACAACTTGAGAGGTTACATGCTGGTTCATGGATTAATGCCAATTTTGGAATATGGATTGGTCAAGAAGAAGACAATAGGGCATGGGATTATCTTTCAGAGACTAGAAACGATCTTGAGGTCTTCGAGAAATTAAATCCTGATAGAGACCTTTCAAATGCATGGAAAGCTATCTATATTGCAGAGGGAAGTGATTGGAACTGGTGGTATGGAGATGAACACAGCACAGATAACCAGGCAGATTTTGATGATCTTTTTAGATTAAATCTAATAAAAGTATATAAGGAAATTGAAAAAGAAATACCCCAACATCTCTTTGTCCCTATCATAAAAGAAGAGAGAGGCATATCACCAATGATTACCATAAGGGGGTTTATAGAACCAATAATTGATGGCATTGTAACAAGCTATTATGAATGGTATCAAGGGGCTTACATGGATGTCAGAAAATCTGGGGGTAGCATGCACAGGTCAGAAAGCCTAATTTCATACATATATTATGGTTTTAATAAGGACAACTTCTTCCTTAGGTTAGACCCAACTATTCCGTTCAGTGATTTTCCTGATAATACTAAATTCTCTATATATGTGTTCAAACCAATTGAATTCAAGACAGTAATCCCTATTAAGCCAACTTCCAAAAAGGCAGCACTTTATGAAAACATAAAAGGCACCTGGATAAAGATAAAGGATGTTACTGATTTTGCTATTCATGAGATATTTGAAATCAAGATACCTTTTTCTGATTTAAAAGCGAAGGAAAAGGATGAGATGAACATCTTCGTCTGCATAGATAAAAATAGTTCAGAAGTAGAAAGGTGTCCTTTCAGAGGATTTATCTCTTTAACCGTCCCTCCGCCTGAATTTGAAGCGATGATGTGGTACTGATAATGAAAGCCCTTATACAGCGGGTTCAGACTGCTGAAGTCCAAATAGACAGCAAGATATTTAGTAAGATTGGGAAAGGCATACTCATATTTCTCAGTATAGAAAAAGGAGATTCAGAAAAGGATACAGAATACCTAATAAAAAAAATTCCTCTTCTAAGAATATTCGAAGATTCTCAGGGAAAAATGAATCTTTCTCTTCATGACATAAAAGGTGAGATACTTGTTGTATCACAATTTACACTGAGTGCCGATTGCAGAAAGGGGAATCGCCCTTCTTTTGATAATGCTGAAGAACCACCAAAGGCAAAAATTTTATATATGAAATTTGTAGAAGGACTTAAAGAGAGTAATATAAAAGTAGAAACAGGGCATTTCGGTGCTTATATGCAGGTACAGCTTGTAAACGATGGTCCAGTAACAATAATGTTAGATTCAAAAAAATCATTCTCCCATGACTAAAAAACACCTTGCGGAACAAATAAAACTAATTATTAATGCTGAACATTGGGACCCATTTCAGGTTCTCGGAATGCATATTCTTGATGGTGAAGAGGAAAAAATTGCAGTTCGTGCCTTTATTCCTGAGGCTGAAGATGCATGGGTAATTGATGAAATCTCGGATAAACCATTCCAGATGAATAAAATAAACAAGGCTGGTTTTTTTGAATCAATAATAGATAAAAAGAAGGTTTTTCCATATCGTCTTAGAATTAAATCACATGAAGGAAAGATTTTAGAGTTTTATGACCCATATTCATTCCTTCCTGTTTTAACTGAATTTGACCTTCATCTCATAGGAGAGGGTACACATTACAAAAATTATGAAAAACTTGGAGCTCATGTTATGGAAATAAACGGCAAAAGAGGTGTTCATTTTGCAGTATGGGCTCCTAATGCAAGAAGTGTGAGTGTCATCGGAGATTTCAATAAGTGGGATGGAAGAAGGCATCAGATGCGGGTACTCGGTTCATCTGGAATCTGGGAATTATTTATTCCAGGGCTTGAAGAAGAAGTTCTTTATAAATTCCAGATTAAGTCAAGATTCAAGAAGCAGATTATGGAAAAGGCTGATCCCTATGCATTTTATTTTGAGTTAAGACCTAAGAGCGCATCTATAGTTTACAATATCAATAAATATAAGTGGAATGATAAAGAATGGATGAAGATGAGATCAAGAAAAAACTGGCTTGAATCTCCTGTCTCTATATATGAAGTTCATCTCGGTTCATGGATGAGAGTCCCTGAAGAAGGTAACAGGTTTCTAACATATAGAGAAACCGCA
>JACAEY010000011.1 GCA_013388605.1 Nitrospirota bacterium
AAATACTTCGTTATCGCCGATGTCAATGTCGTCTTACCATGATCAATATGCCCTATCGTCCCTACATTAATATGGGGCTTTACCCTCTCAAATTTAGCCTTTGCCATCTTTGCCTCCTTATTCTCCTCTTACTTTTGCTACAATCTCTTCAGAAACACCCTTTGGAACTTCCTCATAATGTGAAAATTGCATTGTATAAGTAGCTCTACCCTGTGTTATTGACCTTAAATCAGTAGCATACCCAAACATCTCTGAAAGTGGCGCCAGGGCTTTTATGACCTGCGCATTACCTCTTATTTCTATATTCTGAACCTTTCCCCTACGAGAATTAATATCACCTATGACATCTCCCATAAACTCCTCTGGTGTTACAACCTCAACACTCATTATAGGTTCAATAAGGACTGGTTTAGCCTTCTTCGCCGCCTCCCTGAACCCTAATGAACCTGCAATTTTGAATGCCATCTCGGAAGAATCAACCTCGTGATAGGAGCCATCATACAACTTTACCTTTATGTCTATAACTGGATATCCTGCAAGAATCCCTCTATCTGCTGCCTCGCGTATTCCTTTTTCTACTGCAGGAATATATTCCTTAGGAATGACTCCTCCAACTATTGCATTAACAAATTGAATTCCTCCACCACGTTCCAGTGGTTCCACCTCGACAAAAACATGACCATATTGTCCTCGTCCCCCAGTCTGTTTTATAAACTTCCCCTCTGCCTTTGACATTGTTCTTATAGTCTCTTTATATGCAACCTGTGGTTTACCGACATTCGCACTTACCTTAAATTCTCTGAGGAGTCTATCAACGATTATTTCAAGATGAAGCTCGCCCATACCTGATATAATTGTCTGCCCTGTATCCTCATTAAATGACACCTTAAATGATGGGTCTTCCTGTGCAAGCTTATAAAGGGTCTGAGAAAGTTTCTCCTGATCTGCTTTTGTCTTAGGTTCTATTGCAACAGACATCACTGGCTCAGGAAATTCAATAGAACCAAGAATAATTGGATTTTTTTCATCACATAAGGTATCTCCTGTAAGAGTATTCCTAAGTCCTACGACTGCTGTAATGTCGCCAGCTGATACTTCTTTTATTTCTTCCCGCTTATTAGAGTGCATCTTCAAAAGTCTTCCAACTCTTTCCTTCGTATCCTTTGTTGAATTGTATACATAAGAACCAGATTGAAGTACTCCTGAATAAACACGTATAAAGGTGAGTTGACCAACAAACGGGTCTGTCATAACTTTAAAGGCGAGAGCTGCAAAAGGTTCATTATCATCGGCATGCCTGACTATCTGAGAACCATCAGATGGTGAAATTCCTTTTATAGGCGGAATATCGAGTGGTGATGGAAGATAATCAACTATTGCATCCAGAAGGAGCTGGATACCTTTATTTCTAAAGGCAGAGCCACATAAAACAGGTGTTATCTTCCTTTGGATAGTCCCCTTTCTTATTGCCGCTTTTATTTCATCTGCATAAATCTCTTCTCCTTTAATGAATTTCTCCATGATATTTTCATCAACATCAGCTAATACTTCAAGCATCTTTTCTCTGTATTCTCTTGCTATAGGAATAAGTCTGTCTGGGATATCTCCTTCAATATATTTAGCTCCAAGTGTCTCATCATCAAAAAATATTGCTTTCATCCTGACAAGGTCTATCGGTCCTCTAAAAGAGCCTTCAGCACCTATCGGTATCTGCAAAGCTACAGGATTAGCACCAAGTCGTTCTATCATACTTTCTATACTCATAAAAAAATCCGCACCTACTCTGTCCATTTTGTTCATAAAAGAAATCCTTGGAACACCATATTTGTCTGCCTGTCTCCAAACGGTCTCTGACTGAGGTTCCACGCCGGCTACGGAATCAAAAAGGGCAACAGCGCCATCAAGAACCCTCAAACACCTTTCGACCTCAATCGTAAAATCTACATGTCCAGGGGTATCGATAATATTGATCCTATGGTCTTTCCAAAAACATGTGGTAGCAGCTGATGTAATCGTAATTCCTCTTTCCTGCTCCTGAACCATCCAATCCATAACTGCCGTGCCTTCGTCTACCTCTCCCATCTTGTATGTAACACCTGTATAATAAAGAATCCGTTCTGTGGTCGTAGTTTTCCCTGCATCTATATGTGCCATAATGCCAATGTTGCGTGTCTTTTCTAAAGGAAATTTCAAGTATCTTCTCCCCTGTATTATTTACCATCTATAATGTGCAAAAGCCTTGTTGGCTTCTGCCATCTTATGGGTATCTTCCTTTTTCTTAATAGAAGAACCCGTATTATTGTAAGCATCCAACAATTCTCCTGCGATTTTCTCTTGCATCGTCTTTTCTGTTCTTGTTCGAGAGTAATTGATAATCCATCTAAATGCGAGAGCAATACGCCTTTGGGGTTTTACCTCAACTGGAACCTGATATGTTGCACCACCAACTCTTCTGGGTTTAACTTCAACAATGGGCTTTACATTCTCAATAGCCGTCTTAAATACCTTGAGCGGGTCGCTACCAGTTTTCTTCTTTATGATCTCGAAAGCACCATAACAAATCTTTTCTGATATTGACCTTTTACCATCTTTCATAATTGCATTAACAAACTTGCTCACGAGTTTATTGTTGTACTTTGGATCAGGCAAGATATCTCTCTTTTCCACAACCCTTCTTCTTGGCATTTCATCCCTTTCTACTTAGGTCTCTTAGAACCATATTTAGATCTTCCCTGTCTTCTATCCACAACTCCCATTGTATCAAGAGTTCCTCTTATTACATGATATCTAACTCCTGGAAGGTCTTTTACCCTACCGCCCCTTATCATTACAATAGAGTGTTCCTGCAGATTATGACCTACTCCTGGAATATATGAAGTAACTTCCATTCCGTTCATCAGTCTAACTCTTGCAACCTTTCTTAATGCGGAATTTGGTTTTTTGGGAGTCGTAGTATATACTCTCACACAAACTCCTCTTTGCTGAGGTGATCCCATTAGTGCTGGACTCTTTGTCTTCCTCTCAACCCTTTTACGTCCTTGTCTAACCAATTGTGCAATTGTAGGCACTTAAACCTCTTTTAGATGAATAAAATTATTTATTTTATTTTTAATGAAAATGATAAGTTACCAGAATAATTTTTTATTTGTCAAGTATATGTATACTATTTAACTTTTTTTTTTAAAAAAATTCTTTTTATTTCTTCTTTAAAAGGTTAGTAGGATTGATAATGATTTAAAGAATATTAAATATTAACCAATAGAAGCCTACTACTAACGAATAAAATTATATAATACATATTTATAAATTTACAACTTACAACTAAGTTCATAAGATATTCATCTAAAAAGTTCTAATTCATTGATATCCTGACGCTTTATATGCTATATTGCTTTACAAAAATAAAACCAAAGTAGAGCGCTTGTTATAGAACTTTATTGCAACCGCACCCCTTAATAACTGCGGACTAAAATTTGGTTACAGAATTGCATAATTAATTTAGGGGAAAATAAATTGATGAACTTTAATCGCCTTGTAATGTAAAATAATAAATCTAAAAATTAATTTTATATAAGAAAATAGAAAAGAGGTTGTTATGTTGAAGCGTTATTTACTAGCCCCTGGTCCAACGCCAGTTCCTCCGGAGGTGCTACTTGCTATGTCAGCACCTATAATTCACCACAGATCACCCGATTTTCTTCCAGTACTTGATGCTGCAAAAAAGGGTTTACAGTGGTTATACCAAACAAAAAATGATGTACTCATCCTGTGTTCATCTGGTACAGGTGGAATGGTAGGAGCAGTGAATAACTTTTTCAATCAGGGAGATAAGGTTATTGTTATAAATGGTGGTAAGTTTGGAGAACGATGGACAAAAATATGCCAATCATACGGGCTTAAAGTAGATGAAATTACAGTTGAGTGGGGTTATGCAGTAAAGCCTGAAATAATAGAAGAGAAGCTTAAAAAGGATAAGGAGATTAAAGGGGTTTTTGTACAGGCATCTGAGACATCAACAGGCGTATACCATGACATAAAAACACTTGCTTCAATAGTGAAAAAATATGAAGATACACTTTTTATCGTTGATGCTATAAGTGCCCTTGTTGCACATGATCTTAGAACTGACGAATGGGAGATAGATATAATGGTTGGAGGTTCACAGAAAGGGTTGATGCTACCGCCTGGGCTAGCCTTTGTCAGTGTTAGTGAAAAGGCATGGAAAAGGGCAGAAAAATCAAGGTTACCAAAGTTCTATTTCAATTTCAAAAAAGAACGAGAAAATCTCGCAAAGAACCAGACAAATTTTACATCTCCCGTCACTCTTATTATCGGTCTGAATGAGAGTTTAAAGATTCTTCAGAAAGAAGGGCTTGAGAATGTATTCAAAAGGCATGAGAGACTTTCTCGTGCTACAAGGGAATCTGTCATGTCTCTCGGTTTAGAGCTTTATTCAAAAGATACGCCATCAAATGCAGTTACTGCAATTATGACACCTCCTGGAGTAGATGGACAGGCAGTTTACAAAAATCTCAGAGAAAGATATGGGATTACAGCAGCAGGAGGACAGGACAGGGCAAGAGGGAAAATATTCCGTATAGCCCATTTAGGATTCATTGATAGATTTGATGTAATAACCGCGATTGCAGCAATTGAAATGGTTTTAAAAGGAATGGGACAGCCTATAAAGCTCGGTACAGGTGTAGCTGTAGCCGAAGAACTATTAATCAGTTAAATAACTACTCAGAGGTATATATGAAAGTTCTTGTTAGTGATAATCTCTCAACTAAAGGTATTGAAATACTCAAGAAAGCAGGAATTGATGTTGATATAAAAACAGGTTTAAAGCCTGAGGAACTATTAGAGATCATCGTTAATTACCATGGACTTATTGTGAGATCTGCTACAAAAGTAACCTCAAAAATTATAGAGGCTGCCTCAAACCTGAAGGTAATAGGGCGTGCAGGTTCAGGACTTGATAATGTTGACATTATAGCAGCAACAAAGAAAGGTATAGTTGTAATGAATGCACCTGGTGGTAATACAATAACCACAGCAGAACACACTATGGCACTTATGTTTTCTCTTGCAAGACAGATCCCGCAAGCAACAGCCTCTATGAAAGATGGCAAATGGGAAAAGAAAAAGTTTATGGGGGTCGAACTTTTTAATAAAACTCTTGGAATTATAGGCATTGGAAATATCGGGAGCCAGGTAGCAAAAAGAGCACAGGCATTTGCAATAAATGTTATAGCCTATGACCCTTTTCTCAGCGAAGAGAAAGCAAATTCAATGGGGATTGAAAAAGTTAAACTTGAAGAATTATTTAGACGTTCTGATTTTATAACAATTCATACTCCTTTAACACAGGAGACAAAGAATTTAATAAATAAGGAAACAATCAAAAAAATGAAAGATGGTGTCAGGATTATTAATTGTGCAAGAGGCGGCATCATAAATGAAAAAGACCTTTATGATGCCCTAACAGAAGGTAAAATTGCAGGCGCTGCTTTAGATGTATTTGAGAAAGAACCTCCTGAAAATAACCCTCTTCTTACACTTGATAATGTTGTTACTACTCCTCATCTCGGTGCTGCAACAAAAGAGGCGCAAGAAAATGTTGCCATTGTAATTGCAGAACAGATAGCAGACTATCTTGTGCATGGGACAATAAGGAACGCTGTGAATTTTCCCTCTATCCCGGCTGACCAGGTCGCAAAGCTCAAGCCATATATAAATCTGGCAGAAAAGCTTGGTTTGTTTGCTGCCCAGATATTCGAAGGTGGTGTTACAGAAATAGCTATTGAATACAGAGGAGAGGCAAGTGAGATCAATTCAGCCCCAGTAAAAATTGCTGCAATAAAAGGATTCCTTACACCTATTCTCGAAGAGACAGTAAACTTTGTTAATGCACCCGTTATTGCTAAAGAACGCGGTATAGAAGTTAAAGAAACAAAAAGTGCTGATGCTGGTGATTATCAGAGCATGGTAGCAATGAGGATAAAGGCAAAAGGCAGAGAAAGCTATCTGGCAGGAACTCTATTCAGTAGAAAAGACCCCCGCATTGTAGCTATTGACAGCTTTAAAATTGAGATTGTCCCCGAAGGGGAACTTTTATTTATATACAATAATGATAAACCTGGAGTTATAGGTAATATCGGAACAATACTCGGAAAAAATAAAATTAACATTGCAAGAATGCAGTTTGGAAGAGAAACCCCTGGCGGAAGAGCGATTTCGGTAATCACTATAGACACCCCTGCATCACCAAAGATATTAGAAAAAATAAAGGGTCTTCCGAATGTCCTCTCACTTAAACGTATAAACCTCTAAGAGGCTTAAAGTTGGCTAATATTATTATAGTTGGGGCACAATGGGGAGATGAAGGTAAAGGGAAGATCGTAGATTATCTTTCTGAAAAGGCAGATGTTATAGCAAGATATCAGGGGGGTAATAATGCTGGACATACAGTAGTTATAAACAATAAGAAATTTATATTCCACCTTATTCCTTCGGGGATATTACATAAAGGGAAAATATGCATCATTGGTAACGGTGTAGTAGTAGACCCATCTGTACTTATTGAGGAAATTAACAGTTTGAAAAAAAAGAAAATTAAAGTAGACGGAAAACTATATCTAAGCAAAAATGCCCATCTTATAATGCCATACCATAAGGTAATAGAAAAAGAGAGTGAAAAATTTAAAGGCTTTAAAAAAATTGGCACAACAGGTCGTGGAATAGGACCTGCTTATGTTGATAAGATAGCAAGAACAGGGATAAGAGTTGTTGACCTTCTCCAACCAACAGTTTTCAAAGAAAAGTTAAAAGCAAATCTTACCATTATAAATTTTCTCCTTAAAAATTTGTATAATGCCCCATGTTTAAAAGAGAAAGTTTTATACAGTGAATATATGGATTATGCCAAAAAACTTTCTAAATATATTGTTGATACAGACATTATCATAAATGTAATGATATCTAAAAATAAAAATATAATTTTTGAAGGTGCACAGGGTACTTTGCTCGATGTTGACCATGGAACTTATCCATATGTAACATCATCAAGTGCAACTGCGGGAGGAGCTTGTACAGGTCTTGGTGTAGGACCTACCAATATTACAAAGGTTCTCGGGATTTCTAAGGTTTATACAACAAGGGTTGGGGGTGGTCCGTTTCCTACAGAAATAAAGGACTCGGTAGGTGAAATGCTTAGAGAAAAAGGCTTAGAGTATGGCGCAACTACTGGCAGACCAAGAAGGTGTGGATGGCTTGATATGGTTGTACTAAGGCACTCAGCAAGGGTTAATGGACTTACAGGGATAGCACTTACAAAACTCGATGTCCTCGATGGCCTTAAAACGATTAAGATATGTACCTCTTACAAACATAAAGGGAAAATATATAAAGAATTTCCGAAAGAAATTAACATTATGGAAGAATGCAAACCTATATATAAAGAATATAAAGGATGGAATACAAGTACTGTTGGCATAAAAGAATTTACAAAGCTTCCGGAAAGAGCACGTATATACATAAAAGAGATTGAAAATATGTTGGGTGTGGAAGTACAGATGATCTCAACAGGACAGAAAAGAGATGAAGTAATACTACTTAAAAATATATATCTTTAATTCATAAATTTAATTATAATTTATGCTCTCAAGACTCCTAAATCTATTATATCCTTCTAAATGCCCATCCTGTAAAGGTTTATCTGATGTCTTCTCTCATTCACCAATCTGTTCATCCTGTTGGTCAAAAATAACAAAATATACTGGGCCTTCATGCAAGATATGTGCAAAACCATTTATATCTATGTATGCAGAAATATGCTCAGAATGTCTCAAAAAAGCGCCTCCTTTTTCTAAGGTTATCAATTACGGTCTTTATGAGGGAGTTCTTGTAGATGCAATCAACCATTTAAAATTTAATGGACTTAAAAGACTTGTTAAACCTCTTAGTAGATTATTGCTAAACTTTGATTTCCAAGGTATGGATGGTGTAGTGCCTGTACCTTTAAGTAAGAAAAGACTGATAGAAAGGGGTTTCAATCAATCACTTCTTTTTGCACAAACCATATCGAAAGAAAAGAAACTACCACTATTTATGGATATTTTACTCAAAGTAAAAGAAACAGCACCTCAAACATGTTTATCAGGTAAAGAAAGGCTGTCAAATCTCAAAAATGCATTCATTATAAAGGGAAATATAAGAAACTTAAGGCTTCTTCTTGTTGATGATGTAATGACAACAGGGACAACAGTGTCAGAGTGCTCCAAACAGCTTATTAATGCTGGTGCAAAAGAGGTGGTTGTTCTTACTCTTGCAAGAGTGAGGATGGTTTGATGTATCCAAGCATAAGACTAATCTGGTTCTATAGGTAACAATTTAAGGTAAATCCTTCTAAAGATTATAACTCCTCGTTACACATTTTCAATTTATATTTTTCTAAATATTTCAAAGATTTAAGTATTTTGGCAAATAATTTGCTTAAGAAATTCTTAGGTAGTTCCTTAAAGATTTTCCAGAAATTTCGGGTTTATATTATGCAAAGAATAGTAGAAAAAGTTGAAAGAAGACATCTCCCTGATAGGCGTAAAAGTCCGACCCTATTAATTAGCAGATATACATTTATTGGTGGCAGAAGAAAAACAATAAGAAGATACTCAGACAGGAAAAAATATATTTTTGTTGATATCTATAGTCCTCAATTATTGCTGATGCTTCTTTTTTTACTTATTCTTAATATAAGTGACGGTTATTTAACCCTCATATTGATCAGAGAAAATATTGCAGTTGAAGTTAACCCTATTATGTCCTTTTATTTAGAATTAGGAAATATATCATTTTTGACTGCAAAATTATTCTTTACAATATTACCACTATTTACATTCTGCATTTGTAAAAATTTCTCTATCACAAAGGCATCTTTGTCAACTGTTATGATAATTTATATTTCTCTAATACTGTATGAGTTAAATCTAATTTTTAAATTTCTTCCTCCATTCTAATTCACTATTAATTCTAATAACCTTCTTGACAACATCTAGTGTCTTCAGTAAAAACTTCATAATATTTAATGATGATTTTAAAAATAATTTTTGTTAGAATTGTTAATCTTTAATTTTCTGATATATTATGTTTAAGAAAAGATAAATTAATGATTGATCTACACACACACAGTCTCTTCAGTGATGGAGAACTCCTCCCATCCGAATTGATTAGAAGGGCTGAAATAATTGGTTATAAGGCCATAGCGATCACAGATCATGTAGATTCATCAAATATTGATTTTGTAATTCCAAGAATTGTGGATATTGTAAAAAAAATAAAGGGATTTGTTTCAATTGAGGTAATCCCTGGCGCTGAGATTACACATGTTTCTCCTGCCCTTATCTCCCAAATTGTTAAAGAAGCAAGACATTTAGGAGCAAAAATAGTAGTGGTCCACGGAGAAACTATTATAGAGCCTGTTGCAACAGGTACAAACAAAGCTGCTATAGAAGCAGATGCCGATATACTTGCCCATCCTGGTATTATCTCTATGGAAGATCTTCTTTTTGCAAAAGACAGGGGCGTTACACTCGAGATTACCTCGAGAAAGGGACATTGCCTATCAAATGGATACGTTGCAAAAGAGGCTATGAAATTCGGTGTTCCTTTATGCATAAATACAGATGCCCATAGCCCTTCAGATTTAATAACAAAAGATATGGCTACAAAAATACTTCTTGCATCCGGAATTGATAAAAGTCGTATCGAACTGATATTTGAAAATTCAAAGTATATTATTGAAAAAATCCTTAGGAGAAATTAATGCCCAAACCGATTAAAAAGAGGGTACAAAAGAAAGTTACAGATACTGAAAAAGAAGTCAAGGACAGGCTTATTAATCTGAAAGAAGCTTTTAAGCAGCGACAAAAATATATATTAAGATATATTATTTTAGGACTTTTGCTAATAATAGCTATCTCAGGCTATCTATTTTATGATTATTCCTCAGGTAAAAAAGCCTTAGCATTAGCATCTGAAGCATATAAAAGTTACTACAACATATACCAAAAACAAACTTTAAATAGAGCTGAACAATTAACAAAAGCCCTTGAGCTATTTAAAAAGTCTTACAATACAAAAAAATCTCCAGTGGTACTTCTTTATGTTGGAAATTGCTATTATGAGCTTGGTAGATATGATGAGGCTTTAAAAACACTCAAGGATTTTTTAAATATATATTCAAAAGAGGATAAACTTGTTCCACTTGCATATAAAAAGATGTCGAATATTTATTTAAAAAAGGGTGATATAAAAGAGGCTATGAAAACACTCGAAATACTTTATAATCTAAAAGGATACATATATAAAGATCTTGCTCTCATAGAATATGCAAGGCTTCTCGAAAAAGAAGGTAGAATAGAAGAGGCAAAGAAAAAATATAAAGAACTAACTGAAAAATTCTCTAATTCACCTTTTAGGTCTGAAGCAGAGTCAAAACTATTTGAAAAGAAAGAAGGCTAAGTCTTTTGTGAAGAATGCCTATTATTTTTCATTTTATATTTAATCGAAACCTTTTTTATCCCTCTATTTTTTATTCTTTTATTTGAACCTCTTTTCTTCATGATGGTTTTTTTCTTTACTTTATAAGAAGCCTTTTTAACATACATTTTTTCAAAGTTATCTATTACAAATTTCTCTTTTGGAGGAATAAAAATTGCAGAACCTGCCTTAAGTGGAATTAACTTCTCCATAGAATTCAGATCGATTATAACCCGAAGTGGAATTCTAGTCTTTCTCGAAATCTTTTTGAGGGTGTCTCCCTTTTTTATATAATATATCTCTATTGAAAACCGCTCCTTTTCTGGAATCATTGATAAATTCTTTAAAAATATATCCTTTGTGCCAGCGGGTATTCTCAGGGTATACTCAGAAACATCAGGTGGCGTACACCATCTTGTGAGTTCAGGGTTTAATTCCTTTATGGTCTTTAGATCTGTATCTGCACAATCTGCTGCAACATCAAGGTCAATTGGGTAATCAAGCGTAACTTCATCATAATCAAAAGGAGGATGGTATTCAATGTCATCGAATCCGAATTCCTTCGGACTGTTTGCTATCATACTGGCTGCTATAAATTTTGGAACATAATCTTTAGTCTCATTTCTTAAATATTTTGTATTTAGTAACGACCAGTAATCTTCGGTCTTTGTCATATTTAATGCCTTGAGTACCTTACCCTCTCCAGCATTGTAAGCTGCCATTGCAAGATTCCATGAACCAAACATCTTATATAAATCCTTAAAATAATTTGCTGCAGCAACAGTAGATTTAATAGGATCTCTCCTTTCATCCATCCACCAGTTTATCTTTAATCCGTATTTTCTTGCAGTTGAGGCAATAAACTGCCAGTATCCAACTGCGCGTGCAGGGGAACAGGCATTGGGACTGAACCCGCTTTCAATCAAAGGTATAAAAACAATTTCCTCTGGTATATTTTCTTTTTTTAATATATTCTTCATCAATTCAATGTATTTCCCCGACCTGCTGAGCCAGAGTGAAAATTTCTCTCTTATTTTTTCTGTAAAGAGATTAATATGTTTATTAACAGCTTTAATGGCAATTTCATTAGAATTATAATCTGAGATTATTTCAGGCGTGCCTATTTTTTCTTCGGGTGGTAAGGAAATTTTTATTTGCTCAAACTGCTCAGATGAATTATCAGCGTTAAAACCTGATGCGTAAGCAGTAAAAACAAACAATAAAATAAAAGTCCGTATGATTAACAGAATAAATTTAATCATACAGGCTATTTTTTATCCTAAAAGAGAGTTTATTGTCAAGAGAAAAATAGTAACATCACATGGATGAGTACATTTCTTGAAAAAAAGATGTTTTTGTGTTAATCTTTCAAACTTAATAATTATTTCTCCATAACAGGAATTTTCATATTATTTATTAAACATTAAATATTGTAAATTGGAATGGTAAAAGAAAGAGGAGGAAAAACAGGAAAATGGTAGCTACTATTAAGGAACTTCTGGAAGCGGGTGTTCATTTTGGCCATCAGGTAAAAAGATGGCATCCTAAAATGAAGAAATACATATTTGGTGAAAAGAACGGTATCTATATTATTGATCTTCAGAAGACACTGAAAGGGCTCGAAGATGCCTATAATTTCATAAAAGATGTATCATCAACTGGGGCATCTGTCCTATTTGTTGGAACGAAGAAACAGTCACAGGATGCTATTCAGGAAGAGGCAAGACGTTCAGGTGCATTTTTTGTCAATCAACGCTGGCTTGGAGGGATGCTAACAAATTTTTACACAATAAAAAAGAGTATTGAAAAACTGAAGAAGATTGAATCTATGAAAGAAGACGGTACCTTAGAACGTCTTCCGAAAAAGGAAGTTGCAGCTTTTGAAAAAGAGAGAGCAAAATTAGAAAAGAATCTACTTGGTATAAAAGATATGCCATCCACACCTGGGGCGATATATATAGTTGATCCCAAGAAAGAAAGGATTGCTGTTGCTGAGGCAAAAAAGCTTTCTATCCCTATTGTTGCTATCGTTGATACAAACTGTGACCCCGATGAAGTGGACTATGTAATACCTGGCAATGATGATGCTATAAGGGCAATAAAACTCATAACTTCCAAGATAGCTGATGCTGTTATTGAAGGAAGAGAGGCTTATTCTAAGGTAATAGCAGAGGAATCAGAAAAGCTCAGGGCAGAAGAGAAGATACAACAAGAAGAAACAGAGGTAGCGGAATGAGTACAATTACTTCAGAGATGGTAAAGACACTTCGAGAAAAAACAGGAGCTGGTATGATGGAGTGCAAGAGGGCACTTGCTGAGAGTGAAGGAGATTTCGAAAAAGCAGTAAGTCTTTTAAGACAGAAAGGTCTTGCAAGTGCAGAGAAAAAGTCTGGCAGAATAACTTCTGAAGGAGTCATTGGCTCATATATCCATATGGGTAAAATAGGAGCAATGGTTGAGATTAATTGCGAGTCAGACTTTGTCGCAAGGACAGATGATTTCAAAGAACTCGTAAAAGATATTGCTATGCATATAGCTGCTGCAAACCCTATATATATTTCGAGAGATAAGGTTCCTTCATACATAATAGAACGCGAAAAAGAGATTTATAAGGCCCAAATTAAAGATAAACAAGATAAACCACAACATATTGTTGAGAAAATTATTGAAGGTAAACTTGAGAGATTCTATACAGAGACATGTCTTCTTGACCAGATATTTATAAAAGACCCTGAGCAGAAAAAAAGGGTTAAAGATCTTATCTTTGAGCATATCGCAAGATTAGGTGAGAATATTGTAGTAAAGAGATTTGTCAGGTTTCAGCTCGGAGAATCGGTCAAGAATGAAAAAGACTAAATTCAGAAGAATTCTCCTGAAGATCAGCGGGGAAGCCATGATGGGTAATAAAGACTTCGGGATAGACCCTCATACAGTTGATTATATTGCAGAAGAGATAAAAAAGGCTCTAACTACAGGGGTTGAGATAGCAATAGTTATAGGAGGTGGCAACCTCTTTAGAGGGGTTGAGGCAAGTGTGAAAGGCATAGAGAGAGCGTCTGCAGATTACATGGGAATGCTTGCAACTGTTATTAATGCTCTTGCCTTGCAAAATTCTCTTGAAAAACAAGGTATTCCTACAAGGGTACAGACAGCGATAGAGATGAAGGAACTCGCAGAACCTTATATAAGGCGTAAAGCAATAAGACACTTAGAGAAAGGAAGGACTGTCATCTTCGCTGCAGGCACAGGAAATCCCTATTTTACAACTGACACTGCAGCAGCTCTCAGGGCAATGGAGATTGGTGCAGATGCAATTCTCAAGGCAACCAAGGTAGATGGTATATATTCTTCAGATCCTGAAAAAGATCCTGATGCAAAAAAATATGATATTGTCACATATATAGATGTTTTAAAAAAAGGGCTCGCTGTAATGGATTCTGCTGCTGTTTCTCTCTGTATGGATAACAATCTTCCTATTGTCGTGTTTAACCTTAGGGGTAAGAATAATATTAAAAAGATTATAGAGGGGGAAAAAATAGGGACTTTTGTGAAAGGGAGCCATGTTACAAGGATTAAAAAGAAAGACCACTGATAGAATGGCTTCTGCCATTGATTCCCTGAAAAGGGAATTTGCCTCAATCAGGACAGGAAGGGCTTCTTTAGCACTCCTTGACGGAATAATGGTGAATTATTATGGTTCATTAACTCCTCTACAACAACTTTCAAGTTTAAGTATCCCAGAAAGCAGACAGATTACAATACAGCCATGGGATCCCAAAATTATACCAGATATAGAAAAGGCTATTATGAAATCAGACCTTGGCATTACACCTGTAAATGATGGAAGGATAATAAGAATAAATATGCCACCATTAACAGAAGAAAGGAGAAAACAGCTCGTTAAGGTTATAAAGAAAAAGGCAGAAGATACAAGAGTAGCAATAAGGAATATTAGGCGAGACACAAATGAAGAAACAAAAAAACTCGAGAAAGAAAAACATCTTAGTGAGGATGACGTAAAGAGGTTTCATGATGAGATTCAGAAGCTTACAGACTCTTATATAGCAAAAGTGGATGAAATTTTGGGTTATAAGGAAAAGGAAATAATGGAGGTTTAACATTAAAAAGGTTAAAAAAATAACTGAGAAAAAAACTGTTAAGAAACCCTCAAAAAAATATTCTAAGAAGACTGTCAAAAAAACTCCTAAGAAGCCCGTAACTAAAAAGAGAAAGGGAAGAGTCCTTAAAAAAGTCAGGACTGTCAAAAAGACTAAAAAAGTTAAAGCTCCGAAAAAAACTACTAAAGTCAAAAAAATTAGCAAAAAGGTCAGGGCTCCAAAAAAGGTTAGACCCCCAAAAAAGCTTAAGCCTGCTGAAGAGCAAAAGCCCCAAAAGCCAGCATCAAAAATCTCTATTTTCAAAAAAACTGAAGATGAAAGAGCTGCTATACTAAGATCAGCCCTTATTAAAAAAAGAGAGGATATTGTAAAGGAGGCAAAGTCTGAAATATCCAGATATATTAAAGGTGAGACTAAACAACTTGTTGACACTGCCCTTGATGACGGAGACTGGTCAGTTATTGACTTATCAGAAGATATCAGTTTCCAGAAATTAAGCTCTCATAGGAAAACCCTCCTAAAAATTGATGAGGCATTGAGAAAACTTGATGAAGGAACATATGGAAAATGCGAGGAATGTGGCGAAGAGATAAATGAAGAAAGGCTGAAGGTTCTTCCTTTTGCAATATATTGCAGAGACTGCCAAGAGAAAATAGAGATTCTTGAGGAAATGGAGAAGAAAGAGAGAATAGAATAAATCAATGGAAATATCTTAATTCCTTGAATTAGAGACGGTTATACACTTCAGAAAGTATCTCCGTTGCTCCTTTTATAAGTAAATCCTCGGCAAGATTTGTTCCAAGCTCCTCAGCACTATTAGGTTTCCCTTCCACATGCCCTTTTATAATCCTTTCCCCTTTCATACTCCCTACGAGACCATCCATTATAATTCTTTCTAACTCAATTCTTGCAAAAGCCGCTATTGGAACCTGGCATCCACCTCCAAGTCTCTTAAGAAATGCCCTTTCAGCCTTAACAGACACTGATGTCTCAAAATGATTTATAGAGCTAACTATACTGTTAATAGATTCATCATCAATCCTGCACTCTACCCCGATAGCACCCTGACCTATTGCTGGAAGGCTAGTATCAGGCTGTAAAATCTCTGTTATCCTTTGAGACAGACCCAATCTCTTCAGACCCGCAACAGCTGCAATAATTGCATCAAAATCTCCTTCATCAAGTTTTCTGATCCTTGTATCAAGGTTGCCTCTTAGTGTGACAATCTTTAAATCAGGTCTAAGATGCATTAGCTGACATGAGCGCCTTAGGCTACTTGTTCCTATAATCGCACCATGAGGTAAGTCATTAAAATTTTGAATTTTGAATCTTGAATCATGAATCTTCGTTATCAGAGCATCTCTTGGATCTTCCCTCCTACATATAGCAGCGAGATGAAGTCTTTCTGGCAGTTCTGTAGGAACATCCTTCATGCTATGGACTGCTATGTCTACCTTATGTTGTAAAAGTGCATCTTCGATCTCCTTTACAAAGAGACCCTTTCCACCAATCTTAGCAAGTGACACATCGAGCATCTTATCACCTGTAGTCTTTATTTTTTTAATAATTATCTCTATTTCAGGGTATTTATTTTGTAACTCTGCTTTAACCCATTCTGCTTGCCACAATGCAAGTTTACTACCCCTTGTCCCGATATATAACTTATCTACTTTCTTCATCGTTAATTCCATAAAGCTTTTTTATTATCGCCACCATAAGATCCCTATCTTCCGAATCTTTCTTTAGTGCTGTAGTTGGTGGATGAATAAGTTTATTAACTATAGAAGAAGCCATATATTCAATAGCCTTTCTCTTTTTTTCATCGATATCAGGAAACCTATTCAAAAGTTTTTCAATCTCATCATTTTTAATCTTTTCCGCTCTTTTCCTAAGAGCAATAATAGTTGGAAATGATTCAAGGGAAGAAAGCCAATGAAAATATGGTATTATTTCTTCTTCGACAATCTTCTCAGCCTTATCAGCTTCTTTCTTCCTCTCAAACATATTAGCATCAACAATTCCCTGCAGGTCGTCGATATTATAAAGAAAGACATTATCCAAGTCATTAATTTTAGGATCAATATTTCTTGGAACTGAAATGTCAATGATAAATACCTGTCTTTGTTTTCTTTCTTTCATTACCTTCTGCATTTGCTCTTTTAGAAGAATGTAATTCGGAGCACCTGTTGAGCAGATGATGATGTCAGAATGCACTATCTCTCTTAAAAAATTTTCAAGCGATACAGGTCTCCCATTGAATTCCTTAGCAAGCTCACAAGCCCGCTCATACCTCCTATTTGCCACAATAACTTCCTTCACTCCATTATTCATTAGATGTTTAGCAGCAAGTTCTGCCATTTCACCTGCACCTAAAAGCATGAATACCTTTCCAGATAGGTCTGTAAAAATCTTTTTAGCAAGTTCAACTGCTGCAAAGCTTATTGAGACAGCATTCTCAGCTATCCTTGTCTCTGTCCTTACCCTTTTGGCAACAGAGATGGCTTTCTTCATTAATTTATTCAGGAGTATCCCAGTCGTTTTATTTTCGAGTGCAAATTCATAAGCCTCCTTTAATTGCCCTAGGATCTGTGGTTCGCCTATAACCATAGAATCAAGGCTTGAAGCCACACGGAAGATATGTCTGACTGCATTTACATCATTGTATAGATAAATACTCTTATCAAGTAATGACCTATCTATATTATGGAACTCTGTTAGGAAGTTCTTTATCGATTCGGATGCCTTTTCTGTATCTCTGACCCCTGCATATAGTTCAACTCTATTACAGGTAGATAGAATAACAACCTCATCTATGTAAGGAAGGTTCTTTACCAGTGTAAGCCCTTCCCTAAGTTTATCTTTATTAAAGGCTACTTTTTCCCTTATTTCAATATCAGCTGTATTATGGTTAAGACCTGCTACCAATATTTTCATAGGAACACATGAAGTCCCTTATGGAGTAATTTGATACCAAAAAAGGCAATAATAATAGTTAAAAATCCCGCAATTGATAATATGGCTGCCCTTTTGCCTCTCCATCCTGCAATGAGTCTAGCATGGAGGATGATCGCATAAATAAACCATGTTACAAGTGACCAGACCTCTCTAGGATCCCATCTCCAGAAGCTTCCCCACGCGGTCTCTGCCCATAAAGAGCCTGTAAGTATAGCAAGTGTTAGAAGAGGAAAGCCGATTGTTATCAGTCTATAGTTCAGCTCGTCAAGGGTCTGAAGACTTGGGAGTCTTGCAAATAGACCCCCGATGTTTTTTGATTTTACATAGTGCTCTTGAACGAGGTACATAGTTCCCACACCAAAGGCAAGGGCAAACGCAGCATTGCCAAGGAAAGCAATAACAGTGTGTATTATAAGCCAGTAACTTTGAAGCACAGGGCTCAATGGTCTTATTTCCCTCGAAAGCATAGAAGACGAAATCATCAAGACGAGAACAACTGGCATCACAAAAGAACTCAGAATTTTCATCCTGTACCTGAGCTGCAAAAGAAAGAAGATCAAGATGATACTCCATGAAAAAAAAGATGTTGATTCGTGAAAATTGGTTATAGGTATGTAACCTGCTGCAATATAACGGTAGATGATGTTTGCACTATGGAAAGTAAAACCTACACCAACAAGAAAAAACATAATTAGTGAAGTAATTTTTCTACTCCTGAAAAGCTCTACAATTCCAACGAGTGTTGCTAAGAAATAAAAAATGAGGGCAAATTCAAACAGATATGATTCCATTAAAAACAGCCGAGCTGGCAATTTGTAATCTTTATATGAAGATCGTCTGCAGCTTCTCCAACAACTTTATATGAAACCCCTAATTCCTCCGCTATCTTCCTAGCAACAGCACACTGGAGTTTTCCATCTTTAGCCTTCTTTTTGATCTCTTCTAAAATCTTGTCTTTCAATTTATTGATCTCCAATTCCATATGGACTTAAAACGGCTTACAAAAACATTTTACAATATCATTATTTAAAAACTCAATTTAATGTATAAGTTACAATCTCACGATATTTCTCCATTTTCAAACAAAATAGACAAGTTATAATACTAATTAAGTATGCTGAAAGAAGTAATAATACTGCTTGGTCCTACAGGCGTCGGAAAGACAGGTGTTTCACTTCTTTTGGCAAAAGCCCTAGATACTGAGATTATCAGTGCAGATTCAATGCAGATTTACAGGTATATGGATATTGGCACTGCTAAACCTACGTCAGAAGAGAAGAAACTGGTTAAACATCACATGATTGATATCATTGACCCATGGGAAACTTATAGTACGGGAAGATATATTAAAGAAGTTGTACCCATCATAGATAAACTTCATAGTAAAGGAAAAATTCCTATAATTGTTGGTGGCACAGGTCTTTATATTAAGGCAATGACAAGAGGCATATTCAGTGGTCCACCTGCTGACTGGTTATTAAGGGAAGAACTTTTATCTTTAGAAACCGAAGAGAAAGGTATTCTTTACACTTTTTTAAAAGCCCTTGACCCTAAGACAGCAAATAAAATAACTCTAAATGACAAACGCAGGATTATACGAGCAATAGAGGTCTATCTGAAGAGTAATTTGAGCATGTCAGAGATGCAAAGAATCATGACAAAGCCCCTCCAGTACGAATTCATAAAAATAGGTCTATACAAGGAGAGAAAAGAACTATACAGGATAATAGAGCACAGAGTTAATGAGATGATAAGTAAAGGGCTTGTGGAAGAAGTGAAAAATGTGATGAGCGTGATAAAGAAATATGGCGAGACAGTTAGTATTAAAAATCATGTCTCAAACATTACACATTACCTATCCATGCAGGCTATAGGATATAAGGAAATTGAACTTTATCTTGAAGGATATATTACCCTTGAAGAGGCTATAAGGCTAATAAAAAGGGCCACAAAGAGATATGCAAAAAGGCAACTTACATGGTTCAGAAAGGAAGAAGAGATTCATTGGATAGATATAACAGGCATCTTCGAAAGTAAGGAGATCTTCAAAAAAGTGCAACAAACTCTTGATGGGTTGGGTTGCATTATTTAGGAAAAATACTTTATGGTAAATAAAAAATGGATAAAAGAAATGGCTAATCCACTTGGAAGATTCAGAATCTTCGAGATAAATATCTTAATCAACTTTTGAATGATAAGATACCTGCTATAATGTATCTAACTACTGGTGCAAGACTAAAAGGAGTGATAAAAGGTTTCAACAATTTTATAATCATGCAAAGGAGAATACATACTCTCTAATATACAAGCATGCTATAGCAACTATATTAACATTAACCTAAAAAGGACATTGAAATAAAAATTGAGAACCGATAGAATGCCCAGAAACCCAATTCCTACAGTTGATATTATTATAAAATATAAAGGCGGCATTTTACTGGTAAAGAGAAAGAATCCTCCCGAGGGATGGGCACTCCCAGGCGGATTTGTGGATTATGGAGAAAGCCTTGAATCTGCTGCTATTCGTGAGGCAAAGGAAGAAACAGGGCTTGATATTGAACTTATTAGGCAATTTCATACATATTCTGACCCAAAAAGAGATTCAAGACATCACAGCATAACAACGGTTTATATAGCAAAGGCAAAAGGTGATGCCAAAGCAGGAGACGACGCAGGAGAGATAGGAATCTTTAACAGAGATACACTTCCAGAGCATATAGCCTTTGACCATAGAGAAATCCTGAATGATTATTTTACTGGGAGGTATTAAGTAAATGCTTAAATTAATGCGTAAACATGCAAAATACTTCTATGTCCTTTTTTTTATTGTCATTCTTTCATTCATATTTTGGGGAATAGGTAATGTGGACAGAACAAGCGAAAAAGATATTGTTGCAGAAGTTGGTAAATATAAAATAACAACCGATGAATACTGGAGGACTTACGAAAATATCTACCGCTTTTATAGAGAAATATATAAAGATAAGTTCAACGAAGATATGGAAAAAAAGATGAAATTGAGAGAAAAAGTTCTCGACTCTATGGTTGATGAGCAGGTACTTTTAATTGCAGCAAAAGAGATAGGAATTAAAGTAAACAATGAAGAGCTTCACGAGGCAATAACACATGAGCCAGCCTTTATGAGAGATGGAATATTTGACAAAAATATATATATAAACAGATTGAGACTTAACAGAATTACTGTGGGAGAATATGAGAAATCTAAAATAAATGAACTTACACTTACAAAAATGAAACGTCTAATAGAACTGTCTGTTGACACGTCAGATATTACACTTGAAACTCAACAATTATCATCTGATGAAAGTGCAATGAATATGCTAAAAGATACACTCCTTAATCAGAAACGAGAGATGGCTGTGAAGTCATATATTGAAGGTTTCAAGAAAAAAATAAAAATTAAGACTGATATACAACTCATTTCCTGATTAAGAAAAGACACATACATATCATTTTATCTTTATCTTCATTGCTGTCCAAAATATTCTATATAAGAGTTATGAGACCCGATTTTCGAACCAAAATAAACTACCTCTTATTATGTTTAAAGCTTCACCTGACTTTAATCACTATTAATAATCTTTGGCTGAGACCTCCGCTTCGACTCCAGTCTCATCGAGGTTACCCGTGATTTTTCTTCTAAAATCGGTTCTCATACCTGTCTTTCCAAGAGCATGAAGTATTATTTTGGACAGATGTGCTTTATCTTAATAATTAACAAAAAATTTTTAAGAACCACTGAATTTCTATTGTTTGAAAAGCTCGCAATCTTTATAGTAATATTAAAAAAATTAAGCCGAAGTGGTGGAATCTGGTAGACACGCACGTTTGAGGGGCGTGTGGGGAAACCCGTGCGGGTTCAAATCCCGCCTTCGGCACCAAAAATGTCGATTTCGACTATTTTGGAGATGATCCAAAAAGGAAGCGCTACCTAATATTTTTTAAACCTTTCCAAATACATACCTTCCAATTATTCTTTCTAAGTCAATTGCAGATTCTGTTTCCATAATTATTCCTGCCTCAGGTAAAATTTTATCTGAGCCTCCAGGTGTAATCTCTATATACTTTTCACCTATGAGTCCTTTTGTTCTTATTGATGCAATAGCATCTTCCTGAATCTTAACATCCTTATTAATAAGAAGAGCAATTTCTGCCTGATAATCTTTATTGAGTGTAATGTTTTTCACACTTCCTACTTCAACACCTGCTATTTCAACTACAGCTCCGGCTTTAATTCCACCCGCCTTTTCAAATTTTGCATACAGTACATACTTTTCCTCACCGATAAACTCAAGCTTCCCAAGTTTTACGGAAAGATATCCAAAACATAGGACTCCGATCAATACAAAAAAACCCACTGCCAATTCAAGATCAATTTTCTTCACCTTAACCTCCTAAAAGGCTAACCTAATATTCAATAGGACCCTCATGGCTTCCTGTAATAAATTGTTTAACTATTGGATTGGTTGAATTTTGAATCTCCTCAGGAGTACCTACATCAACAATAGTGCCATTATGTAACATAGCGACCTTGTCAGTAATTTCAAATATCTTTGGAACCTCATGGCTTATTATCACACCAGTATAACCATATTTCTCATGGGTAGCCTTTATGAGAGCATGTATTGAACTTGCTATAACAGGATCAAGTCCTGTAGTTGGCTCATCGAAAAGCACTAAAGATGGCTCTGTAATGAGAGCCCTTGCAAGAGCTACCCTTTTTTTCATCCCACCGCTTAATTCTCCCGGGTACTTTTTCCCCATCCCCTTAAGTCCAACAACTTCAAGGGCATCCAGAACCCGATCACGGATTTCTGACTTGGACAGTTTTGTCTTTTCACGCAAAGGAAAGGCAATATTTCCATATACAGTAAGGGAATCAAACAATGCTCCGCCCTGGAAAAGCACACCCAGTCTTTCCCTAATTTTATCAAGCTCTTTTATATCAATCTTTGTTATATCAACCCCTTCAATTAATATACTCCCCTTATCAGGCATAAGAAGACCAATTATGTGTTTTATTAATACGCTTTTACCGCACCCACTTATTCCCATTATGGTAACTATCTCTTTTTCAGAAATTTTTAGATTAACACCATTTAGGACTTTCTGACCATTAAAAGATTTATGGAGGTCAACGATTTCTATCATCTTATCATCCTATAGAAGAACAGCGCCAAGGAAATAATCCCATATAAGGATCAAAATGGAGCATAAAACAACTGCTTCTGTTGTTGATTTACTTACACCTTCTGCACCAAATCCTGTGTAAAAACCCTTATAACAGCATATCCATGAAACTATCAATCCAAAGCTCAAAGACTTATAAAGTCCTACCATTATATCTTCCATAAACACATAATCCTTCATAAGCGAGAAATATGTCCCTGAACTGATTCCGAGGATTTCTACACCCACTAAATACCCACCAAATATACCAATGACATCAAATATTGCTACAATCAGGGGAAAAGCTATTAATGCTGCAACTATGTTTGGTACAATGAGATACCGTAATGGATTCAGTGCCATAGCACTGAGGGCATCTATCTGTTCAGAAATCCTCATCATACCTATTTCTGCAGCAAGTGCAGAACCTGCTCTTCCTGTAACCATCAGGGCAGAAAGTACCGGACCTAATTCTCTAATTAAACTAAGTGCAATTCCTGGTCCAAGTAAAGCCTCTGAACCAAACTTTCTGAGTATGTAAAATAATTGAAGAGCAAGTACCATACCTGTAAACGAACCTGTGAGAAGGATGACTAACATCGATTTGTTTCCAAAAAACCTGATCTGCCTTAAAAGTAGCCTGATTTTAAATGGAGGAACAAATATAAAATAGAAAGAATTAATAAGAAATACAAACATATGTCCGATTGTTCGGAGTTGTAAGAGTGTCCACAGTCCTATTATCCTTATCAAAGTCCTCACTTAATTCTTTTCATTTTTTATATATTAAAAAAGTTCAACCAGAACCGGTCATGTATTTTATCAGAAATGCCGAAGATAAAGAATAAAGTAGAATTATCTTAGGGTTGCGGCTACTGTGCTTTATTATGTTAAAATAATTTGTGATCCATGACATCCATGAAGAATGTGGTATCTTTGGTGTTTACGGTCACCCTGAGGCCGCAAATTTAACATATCTCGGATTATATGCACTTCAGCATCGAGGTCAGGAAGGTGCTGGCATCTGTTCATCGGACGGCAGACATCTATTTCTTGAAAAATCAAGAGGTCTTGTTGCAGATGCATTCAATGAAAAAAGACTCAGGAGACTTCCAGGACATATATCTATAGGTCACAATAGGTATTCCACAGCAGGCAGTAGTGTCCTTAGAAATGTCCAGCCTATAGTTGCAAAATTTGCCCTCGGCACCCTTGCAGTTGCACACAATGGGAATCTCATTAATGCATTAGAAATCAGGGCTTCTCTTGAAAATGAAGGGGCAATATTCCAATCTTCTTCTGATAGTGAAGTAATGGTTCATCTTATTGCTCATTCAAAGGGAGATGACTTCTACGAGAGAGTTTTATATGCACTCAAGCAGATAAGTGGTGCTTTTAGTCTCCTAATTCTCAGAGAAAAGGAGTTGCTCGCTATACGAGACCCTTACGGTGTCAGACCTCTTTCTCTTGGCATAAAAGATGGTGCTTATATTGTTGCATCTGAGACATGTGCATTTGATCTTATAGGCGCTATGTATGTAAGGGATATTGAACCGGGTGAAGTTCTCATCATAGGTGAAGAAGGCCTCAGGTCTATGAAACTTATGAACAGTTATAAAAAGGCTTTCTGTGTTTTTGAATTTATATACTTTTCAAGGCCAGACAGTAATATCTTTGGCGGAGTGAGCGTTAATGAAATGAGAAAAGAATTCGGTAGACAGCTTGCAAGGGAATCCATGAACAATGCCGACCTTGTTATACCAGTGCCTGATTCAGGTGTACCTGCGGCGATTGGTTTTTCAGAAGAGAGCAAAGTACCTTTTGATTTTGGTCTGATAAGAAACCACTATGTTGGAAGAACATTCATTGAGCCAAAGCATCACATAAGACATTTTGGAGTAAAGATAAAGCTTAACCCTGTTAGAAAGCTTCTCGAAGGTAAGAGGGTTATCGTGATAGATGACTCAATCGTTAGAGGAACAACGAGCAAAAAGATCGTTAAGATGGTAAAGGAAGGTGGAGGTGCAAAAGAAGTCCATCTAAAGATATGCTCCCCACCTACTATTGGACCATGTTTTTATGGAATTGATACACCAACAAGGCAGGAACTTATCGCATCGACTCATCTTGTTGAAGAAATCAGAAAATATATTACTGCTGATTCACTTTCTTACTTGAGCCTTGAAGGACTTAAAAGGATAATCCCCGGAGCCCATAACTACTGCACAGCCTGCTTTGATAACAATTACCCTATCAGTTTTCCTGGTGAACATCTTGAACAGATGCAATTCTTATTCAGGTAAGAACTATTGATAGCTTCAACATTAATGGACATCTTCAGAGTAAATCTTGGAGTAAAGAAATATGAAAAGGTTCTTATCTTTAATGACATTCCTATTGAAAAAGAGGAGATGGATGAATCAGAGAGACAGCGTAGATTTAATTTAAGGACCCTTGCCCTGCTCGCGGCTGAGATTGGAAAGAATTATTGTAAGAAGATACTTTTTTGCGAATATCCAGCCACATGTGGACATGGTATAGAGCCACCTGAAGAGCTATGGAAACTTGCTTTTGGACAGAAAACAATTGAAGTCCTGAAAAAAGAAGGACTTCTTATGCTTGTTCTTTCTAAGGATGCAAGGAATAAAGTTCTAAACAGAGTAGAAGAAATCATTAAAAAATATAAGAAGAATTCAGTTGATTGTGTTATTGCCCTTTCAAACTATTCTACCACCCACACAATGTTCAGGGATTTTTTAACCAGAATTTGCGGTTGCAGGTACGCAAGTATGCCTCTTTTTGATATATCTATGCTTGAGGGTCCCATGTGTGTTGACTGGAAATCCCTTGCAAAAAATACAAAAAAGATTGCAGATGAAATAAACAAGGCTGACCTTATTGAGGTAAAAACTTTTAATGGTACATATATTACTTTTTCCAAAAAGGGAAGGAAAGTACTATCTGATACAGGGATTCTGAAAAGACCAGGTTCATTCAGCAATCTTCCAGCAGGCGAAGTATTCCTTGCACCTCTTGAAGGAACAGCAAGAGGAAAACTTATCCTTGAGTGGGCTCCGACAAGGCGTCTCACTTCACCTATATCACTTACAGTCCGGGATGGATACGTTACTGATATTCAGGGAAGAGATAAATATACAGAATATCTAAAAGCAAAGCTTTCCGAAAGGAAAGAAAATGGTAATATCGCCGAACTCGGTATAGGAACGAATAACCGAGCTACAAGACCAGATAACATCCTCGAATCAGAAAAGATCTTTGGAACCATTCATATTGCACTCGGAGACAACAGTTCTTTTGGCGGGAGAATCAAAACTCCCTTTCACCAGGACTTTGTCTTTTTTAGACCAACAGTTAAATTAATTTTTAAGGATGAATCAAAAAAGATGATTATCAAATCAGGTAAATTTCTAAGCAGTGAGGTTTCATGAAAACCTTAACACTCGGTTTTTCTCCCTGCCCAAATGATACCTTTCTTTTTTATGCCCTTGTAAATAAAAAAATAGATACTGAAGGCTTAGATTTTAAAGAAGTTTTGCTTGATGTAGAGACACTTAATCAGATGGCTTTGTGCTCTGAAATTGATATTACAAAAACGTCGTGTCATGCCTTTGGACAACTACTCGAAGATTACTGTCTTCTCCGTTCCGGAAGTGCAATCGGCAGAAATTGCGGACCGCTCATCGTTTCTAAAAAAGCTCTTAGCATTTATGAGATGCGGGATATAAAGATAGCTATTCCAGGAAGACTGACAACAGCAAATCTCCTTTTACAACTTCTTATCAAAGATATTTATAGTTCTCACAATTCCATAAACATTCATATTGTTGAAATGCCTTTTTATAAAATCATGGATGCTATTTTAAAAGAAGAAGTAGATGCGGGTTTGATAATTCATGAAGGGAGATTCACCTATCTTTCTTATGGTTTAAGAAAGGTTATAGACCTTGGTGAGTGGTGGGAAAAAAACACTGGGTTACCTGTTCCACTCGGCTGTATAATCGCAAAAAGAAATTTGGGTAAAGAAATAATAAAAAGGGTAGACTTAATTATAAAGAAAAGCATTGAATATTCTCTAAACAATAAAAATGAATCAAGATCTTACATAAAACATTATTCTCAGGAGCTTGAAGATAAGACAATAGAGCAACATATTAATCTCTATGTAAATGATTTTTCATTAGATATTAAAGAGGACGGATTATCAGCTATTCAGGAACTTTTCAGACGGGCAGAATTAGTTGGATTAGTCAAAAAAAAGAGAGACAACTTGTTATGCGATATGTAATACTTGGAACCGCTGGACATATAGACCACGGTAAGAGTGCCCTTGTTAAGGCACTCACAGGGATAGATCCAGATAGACTTAAAGAAGAGAAGGAAAGAGGTATCACAATAGATCTTGGTTTTGCAGAACTCAGCTATCCTGATGGCTTAACAATCGGAATTGTAGATGTACCAGGACATGAAAGACTTGTAAGAAACATGCTGGCAGGTGCAGGAGGTATAGATTTAGTTCTTCTTGTGATTGCTGCGGATGAAGGTATTATGCCACAGAGTCGTGAACATTTACATATCTGTAATCTTTTGAAGATCAAGTCTGGTCTTATTATTATCACTAAAGCTGACCTCGTTGAGAATGAATGGATTGAGCTTTTAAAAGATGAAATAAAAGATTTCGTTAGGGGGACGTTTCTGGATGGAGCAAAAATAATCCCTGTATCTTCAAAGACTATGTTTAATATAGACCTTCTAAAAGAAGAGATAAGAGCAGTAGCATTAAATGTAGAACCAAAACCAGTAAAAGGTCTTTTCAGGCTTCCTATTGACAGGGTCTTTACCCTAAAAGGATTTGGAACTGTTGTTACAGGGACTGCAGTCTCAGGAAGTATCTCTGTAGATGAACCTGTTGAGGTATTACCAAGTAATATTAAGAGCAAAGTTCGGGGGCTCCATAGTCATAGAAAACCAATGCAGACTGCTTTCGCAGGACAAAGGGTTGCAATAAACCTACAGGGAGTCGAGAAAGAAGACCTGAAAAGAGGAGATTCTGTTGTCCTACCCGGAAGATTTATTCCTACTAAGATAATTGATGCAAAGGTTGATCTCCTTCAGGATGCTCCGCCTCTTAAAAATAAAGTGCTTGTCCATTTTCATCTTGCAACCTCTGAGACTATTGCAAGAGTTATCCTTTATGGCAAAGATGAACTAAGACCAGGAGAAAGTTGCTACTGCCAGTATAGACTTCAAGAACCGATTGTCTCTATGTCTGGTGACAGATACATAATTAGAAGATTTTCTCCTGTTGATACTATAGGTGGTGGAGAAGTACTTGATCCATCTCCGCCAAAAAGAAAACAGAAGGATATTGTTGAAGACTTAAAGCTACTTGAAAAAAGCAACCTCACAGAAAAAATTTCTTTTAAGGTCTGGCAATCAGGGTTTCACGGGATTTCTATAAAAGCAATTGAAGGATGGGTAAAGACTGAACTCACAGCAATAAAAGATTCTATTCATAAATTAAAAGAGAAAGGTATTATCGTAGAGATAGAAGACATACTTATCCATAAAACATTTCTTGATCTTTTCAGAGAAAAGGTTTTACATGTGTTGAAGGAATTTCACTCAAAGAATCCTTTAAAACCAGGGATGCCAAAAGAAGAGCTCAGGGCAATGTTGAAGATGGAACCAAAACTTTTTACAGGACTTATTAACTCTATTAGAGATGTAGTTACTGAGAAGGAAGTTTTAAGGCTGAAAACATTTAGTACCATTCTATCACAAGCAGATGAATCTATGAAAAACAGGATAATAGAGATGTTACAGATTGGCAGATTTCAACCTCCTACTAAAGAGGAATTATCACATTCTCTTAAGCTTGACCACAAACACCTATCTGATATTTTAAACCATCTTGTAAAAGAGGGAACACTTGTAAGAATAAATGATTCCTTGTATCTGACTACCTCTATTTATACTGAAATGATCAATAAGCTCAAAGATCTTTTCAGCAAAAAGCCTGAAATGACAGTAGCAGAATTCAGAGATATTCTTTCTACAACAAGAAAATATGCCCTTCCTATTCTTGAATACCTTGATTCAATCAAGGTAACGCTCCGAGTTGGAGATGTTAGAAAGCTATTACTTAAATAACTATTTAAATCTTTTCACTCAAAAAATGCATTTTGAGGGTTAAAAGACTCAAATAGTTTTATAATATTTTAGGCGAGTAATCTCAACACTTAAGAAAGAAATTTCTAAAGATTATTAAAGATTTGAAGAAACGCAGGGTATTGACAAATAGTTTTTATTTTGTTAATTATATATAAGATTCTTCTATGTGTATAAACCCCCCTGGATAGGTAAAGACCTACCGGGAAAAAATGAACCCCATAAATAGTCCAAAGAGGAGTAATTATGGAAAATATTTCTATTTCTGAACTAAAGGAAAAAACTGTTGAAGAACTCACAGAGGTTGCAAGAGGACTAAAAGTAGAAGGTGCATCCGGAATGAGAAAACAGGACCTAATTTTTGCAATCCTTCAGGCACAGACTGAAAAAATAGGTTACGTATTCTCAGAAGGTGTTCTGGAAATCCTTCCAGATGGATTCGGTTTTTTAAGATCCCCTGACTATAGCTATTTACCAGGACCTGACGATATATATGTATCACCGTCTCAAATAAGAAGGTTCAGTCTTAGGACAGGTGATCTTGTCTCGGGCCAGATAAGACCTCCGAAAGAAGGCGAAAGATATTTTGCACTCCTGAAGGTTGAGGCAATAAACCATGAATCTCCTGAGGAGAATATAAAACGAACACTTTTTGATAATTTAACCCCATATTACCCTACCCAGAAGATAAACCTTGAATACGATCCTAATGACTGTTCAACGAGAGTTATGGATCTCATAACACCTATAGGTATGGGTCAAAGGGGTATGATAGTCGCAGCACCCAGGACTGGGAAGACCATGCTTCTCCAGTCTATAGCTAAGGCTATCAGAAAGAACCATCGTGATATTCATCTCATCATCCTTCTGATCGATGAAAGACCTGAAGAAGTGACTGATTGGAAAAGGCAAGTCCCAACAGCAGAGATTATAAGCTCTACTTTTGATGAGCCTCCACAAAGGCATTGCCAGGTTTCGGAAATAGTTATTGAGAAAGCTAAACGCCTCGTAGAATGTAAAAGAAATGTTGTTATTTTACTTGACAGTATTACAAGACTTGCAAGGGCTTATAATTCCATTATTCCTACAAGTGGCAAAGTGCTTTCAGGAGGTCTTGATGCAAATGCCTTACAGAAGCCGAAAAGATTTTTTGGTACAGCAAGGAATATAGAAAATGGTGGGAGCCTTACAATACTTGCAACTGCACTTGTAGACACTGGTAGTAGAATGGATGATGTTATCTTTGAGGAATTTAAAGGTACAGGAAATATGGAATTGCATCTTGATAGAAAGCTTGTTGACCGAAGAATATTCCCGAGTATTGATATTAACGCATCTGGGACGAGAAAAGAAGAACTGCTCGTTGATAAAGATGTTCTCAATAAAATGTGGATTCTCAGAAAAGTTCTAACCCCTTTGAGCACTGTAGAGAGCATGGAATTCCTTCTCGGAAAACTTACTGGCACAAAGAGCAACAAAGAATTCCTTGATATGATGAACAAATAACCCTTCCAAAATCTTTTTGTTCTTAAACAGTGGAATACATATTAGAAGATGACAATTATTGCTTTGTATGCGGAGAAAAAAATCCAATTGGTCTTCATCTCACATTTATACTTAAAGGGAGTATAGTTGTAAGTGAATTTATTCCGAAAAAAGTTCATCAGGGATATAAGGACATTGTTCATGGTGGAATCATCTCGACAATCCTTGATGAAATAATGGTAAAGACGGCTCTTTTGCAAGGTATACCTGCAATTACAGCAGAAATGAGGGTGAGATTCAGAACTCCTCTCATTGTTGGAGAAAAAATATCTATTGAAGCCTCTATTGTAAAAATGAATAAAAAGATAGTTGAAGTTTCAGCAAATATCAAAAAAATAGACAATATTCTTGTAGCAGAAGGATACTCCAAATTGGTAAGACAGGACTAATTTGATACAATACAATCAAGTCTACAGTATTTATTGCACCTTAACTATAACGATATTCCTTTTTATATCAGACATGGGTATCAGAAGAGTAAATACTTCATAATCAACCTTTTTAAGCATTGCTATCTCTTCAGTTACTTTTGGTCCTTTGCTTAGAATCAGGAACCCGTCTTTTTTTACAATAGGAGAAGTCTTTTTAATAAAGGCCTTGATGTCAAATAACGCTCTTGTCATACCAACATCAACAAATGAGGGAATTTCCTTATTAACCTTAATTTCTTCAATCCTTTTTCCTATTACTTCGACCTTTTCCAATCTGAGTTGCATTATTATATGTCTTAGAAAAGAGGACTTTTTCTTAGAGGGTTCAATTAGGAATATTTCTATTTCGGGTCTGATTATTTTTATAGGTAGTCCAGGAAAACCAGCCCCGCTTCCGATGTCAGCAGCCATTATTTTTCCATTCGGGATTACACTCAGATAAAGTAGGGAATCAAGAAAATGTTTAATTATGATATCTTCGTCTCTTTTTAGTCCGGTAAGGTTATAAACTTTGTTCCATTTCTTTAGTTCTGTAAGATAATTCATGAAGATATTAACTTGTTCACTTGAAAATGTTAACCCTAATTCTATAAGCCCATTCTTTAAAAGTTCATCAGGTTTCTTAATAAACATTTGCATTATATAGATGCATTTTTCACGTAAATATTTCTATTTATTATTCCAGCACTACAAAAAATCAAGACAAACTAAGGTTTATGTTCAGCATGTCTTTCTAAAAGATTTTACAGATTCAGAACAATCAAAAAGAGGGCATATTATCAGCCCCCTTTTTGATATATATTTGGTTTCTCTACTGAAGAAGAGCCTTAAATGGATTCACAAAGAGGATAATAAGAGCGATAACAAGGGCATAAATTGTGAGTGACTCCACCATTGCAAGGCCGATAATCAGGTTAACCTGAATTTTACCTGCTGCACCTGGGTTTCTCGCTATTCCCTCACAAGCCTTGCTTGTAGCAATACCCTGACCAATACCACATCCGAGAGCACCAATTCCTACTCCAATACCTGCTGCAAGAGCAGCCATTGCATAATAAAATACATTTGAACCTTTCCCGGCGGCTGCTGCTTCTTCAGCAAGGCAGATGGGTGCAAAAACCCATAGGAGAGTGAGAGCTAAAAGAATTACAATCGCAGTCTTCCTCATTGCGTTTTCTCCTCCTTTCAAAATATTATTATATTAATGTGCCTCTTCAACGGCACCTGCAAGATAAAGTGTTGATAAAAGCGCAAAGACAAGTGCCTGGACAACACTAACCAGGACACCAAGAGCTAAAATTGCTGTCGGTATAATCCAAGGTGCAAGCACAGCAAGAACAAGCAAGAGAATATGCTTAGCAGTCATATTCCCAAATAACCTTACAGTAAGGGTTAAAGGCCTTGCTATATGTCCAATAAACTCAACAATAAACATCAATATCATAAGTGGAAGGGCAGCAATTGATCGAACAGGACCAAGAAAATGATTGATATATTTTATGCCGTGCACCCTTATTCCATAATAATGGGTTGCGAGAAATACAGGAACTGCCATCGCTGCATTTGTATTAACATTTGCGGTAGCAGCGGTAAACCCCGGAATTAGACCCATTAAATTACATAGCAATATAAACATGAATATCGTGCAGATTAAAGGAAATAAAGTCCTTCCCCAGTGATGTCCAATATTCTCCTCTACCAACTTCAACATTGCCTCTGTTATCACCTCAATGAAATTCTGAACACCTTTTGGAACGAGACTGAGTGATGAGCGAATAGCAAATGCAATTAGAATTAAAATTATTGATACAAGAAATGCATGTGTTACATTGTGAGGTATTACCTCTGGTTTAACTAAAACATCTATCAAGAGAGCTTCATGTAAAGCTTCCATAGATTACCTCCCCATAAGAAAAGTCAAAGTATATTACATAGACGGTATGAAAAAGTCAAGGGCAAAAACCTAAGAAAATATTTTAAAACACCAGCATCACAGCATTGGGGACTACTTCAAAATCTGCCGGGGTCTTGCCAAAATAATCACCATCTATCTGGATATGGGCATCTCCTTTGACTTTCACCTGTGATGCTTTTATATAATCCACATCACCATATCCAAGATGCCTTCCTACTACTATGCCAATAACATATCTAAGAATGTCAATTCGCCTTTTACCTTTGAAAAGACAGACATAAAAGAATGGGTCTGTAAGCCTTGCATTAGGTGTAATCTTAAAATTACCACCATATTTTGCCACCTTACTTATAATCACTGAATAGCCATTACAAGTTTTTCCATTTATGTCTATGATTATCTCTTTTGGATTATAAGTCATAAGGGTCTCGAAACCACTAATAATATATGCCCCCTTGCCCGAGATCTTTTTGACAGTTTCATTTATTCTGGAGACTGTTTCACCATCAAAGCCGATGCCTGCCATCAATAAAAAATATCGACTAATAGGCGATGAGTGGTGAGTCAGTTGATTTTCATAAATGCTTGATATCTTACCAAGTGATACAGCCTTAGATGTTCTGCTTAAAGCAAATTCTATTGCACTTTCTACATTCTCTGGCACTCCCAGTTCTTTCGCAAGAACGTTTGTAGTGCCAAAAGGTAAAATTGCCATTGGGATTTCTGTTCCTGCAACTCCATTTACAACTTCATTAAAAGTGCCATCACCACCCGCTGCAATGATAAGAGACGGGTTATCCTTTATTGCTTCTATTGTGAGATTTTCTGCATGACCTTTATTCCTTGTAGTAAGTACCTCAACCCTATAACCTTTTGATTTTAATAAATCGTATGCTTTTGCAATCTTTCTCTCGGATGCCTTTTTTGCTATTGGATTAAATATGATAATAATTGAGGATTTCATCTAAAGGAATAATACCTTTACATAAAGAAACTTCTCCTACCATTATGGGTCTTTTCTCAAGATATTCTATTATATATTTAATGTCTGCCTTTTCATTTACAAAAAATGCCCTTCCTCCAATTTTGTTACCTTTGTCTTTTATCTTGGGAATCCTTACATATCCAAAATATTTAGATGCTACATATCCTGTTGTATAATCAGGGTCATCAGATATACATAATTCAGCTATTACTTCTTCACATGAAGATACCTTTGAAGCAAGTACAAGTGCTTCCCTTACAGTCTCATTATTGATTCCATGTGCTGAAAGTCTTTTTGAAAGCCTTTTCAATGCAAAATCTGTAATACCAAGCCTTGATACCCTTATTCCTCTCATCCTGTTTGGATCGAGACGTCTTCCTTTTTTTGAAGTAATTATTGCTGCCCCTCTCATGCCATCTTTTTTGATTATCTCAAAAGCCCTATAAATTGATATTCCTGATATGCCTGCCAACTGGAGTAATTTTCTTGCAATTTTTTCTCCCTCTATTGGAGATGAATTTTCAATTGTAAATAAGGGCAAAGTTGATATAATCTTTGGTCTATCTTTTATCTCTTCAATTGTAATAACAATCTTATCAGGTTTTCCTCTTGAATGATTCATCGCCCTATTAATATATTTTTTAACCACCTGATGAATCTCTTCTGCCTCATAAATACCTTCAGCACCTGAGATATGCATCTCTTTCGGATTTAAAACTGGCTGGTAAGGAGAGATAAGTTTTTTAGACCCCCTCATCCTTATGTTCCAGAGCTTTTTCATCATTTATTTTCCTGAAAACTTACATAATTTTAGAAGTCAATTACATTAAATTTCAACTAAGATAGTTCATGTTCAATCTATATTTTCTGTTCAAGAGCTAAAGGGGAAGGAGATTTGAAAAGCGATATTAATATTGCAATTGTTGTTAACACGGAAAATGCAGTTACCCTCTCTTAGCATATAAAAAAGTTCTCCTTTCGTAAATAAACTCTAAACGAAAGGACAAAAATATGCAGCACGGCTTTATTATCCCTTGCAGAGAGTAGTATA
>JACAEY010000094.1 GCA_013388605.1 Nitrospirota bacterium
CCGATACTTATAAACTGTGATTTTGCTGCCCATCCAGTTCCGCCAGTTTCATTCACAACTCCATAAAGTGCACTTTTGATAAAATCAAGGGTTTCTTGATTTACTTTCGCCCTTCCTGATATAAATGGATATGTATTTTTAATTAATGTTGGTTTATAAAGATTGCCACCATTTGCAATTGCACTCATCATAACTGCCAATTGTACAGGTGTTACAGCAAGATAACCTTGGCCAATAGAAGTGTTAAATGTCTCTCCTAAATACCATTGTTGTTTTTTCTTTTCCATTTTCCATTTTGTATTAGGAACAATACCCTTTTTTTCGCTTACAAGTTTAAAGCCTGTTTCTTTTCCAAGACCAAAGCTTGATGCATATTTGTAAATCTTATCTATGCCAAGACGCTTACCGACCTCATAAAAATAGACATCGCATGATTCAACAATAGCCTTGTGTAAAGACATAATCCCATGTCCTTTCTTGCGCCAACAGCCAAAATGCCATCTACCATAGTTGATTCCACCTTTACATGTTACTTTAGTATCTGGTTTTATAACACCTTCTTCGAGTCCTGCTATAGCTGTTATAATTTTAAATACTGAACCAGGGGGGTACTGGCTTTGCAATGCCCTATTGAGCATAGGTCTATTTTTATCTCTGATAAGTGAAGCCCATTCATTATAATTAATACCCCTTGCAAAAAGATTAGGGTCGAATGAGGGTTTGCTAACAAGCCCAAGCACTTCACCTGTGTTTGTCTTTATGGCTACAAGGGCGCCTACTTTTTCTCCAAATGCCTCTTCAGCAGCTTTTTGTAAATTGATGTCTATGCTCAATATTATATCCTCTCCTTTTATTGGGGGTTTTTCTCTTAATAGTCTTATCTCTCTCCCGACAGAATCAACCTCAATTACCCTCTCACCCGGTATGCCTCTCAGGTTTTTATCGAAGAGCATCTCAACACCCCACTGTCCTATGAATGTATCAGGTGGCACATTGTAATAAGAAGGATTTTTTGACTGTGAAGGATTTGGTTTTCCAAGATACCCTATAATATGGGAACCAATAGAACCATATATATATTCTCTGCTTACCTCAGCCTCAATAATGAGACCCGGAAAGTCTGATTTTCTTGCCTCTATATATGCTACCTCTTGAAAGGACAATCCTTCTTTCAATCTTAAAGGTGTATAAGGACCTGTTTCCCTTTTGTTTATTTTCTCATATATTTCTTTCTCTGGAATGTTGAGGAGTTTTGATAAATGCTTAGCTTTCTCTTTGGGAAATTCTAAAGGGATTATAGATGCGAAAAAATAGGAGGAATTTCTCACAAGGGGAATGCCGTTTCTGTCATAGAGTATCCCTCTTGGGGCAGGGATATTTATAATCCTTAATCTGTTAGCCTCTGAAAGCTCTCTATATTTACTTCCTTGGATTATCTGTAACTGCCATAATCTCATGGCAAGAAGCAAAAAAACCGTAATGACAATATAACCTGCTATTAAAATTCTCCTCGATTCTTTTTCTGACCTCATATTAAATTTATCAGCAGATTAATCTTTATTCTTAGGTGTTATAAATATGCCCAATGGGGTATTGAATAGGGTTTGTATAAATATTATAAGCAAAGCAGATAGAGTACTTACAGGTATTCTATCAAAAAAGCTCCTTGATGCCAGTACTATTAAGCTATCTAATATTGTAAATGATGCAACCCCGATAGCACCTGATAAAGGTGTCCACCTGAAAAAACTACCTGACATAAAAGAAGAAAGATAACCCACCATCCCTTTACTTAATAAATATGGACCAAGAAATGTTCCTGAAAGACTATCTTCGATAGAACCGATAAGAGAACCAAATAATATACCAGTAGAAGACCCCTCTCTTAATCCTGCATAATAGACAAGAAGTAGTGTGAAGTTGGGAACTACACCAGACACAGATAATATCCTCTGCAGAATAAATGTTGAAACTATTACCATTACCCAAAACAGATATCTCATCTTGATATTATGATTACCTCTTCTATTTTTCTGTTATCTGCAAAGGGTACTACCTCTATATTCTGAAAAAGTCCAGAACCAGTTTTATCAACCTTAGATACGTAACCAACTGGGATTCCTTTGGTGAATAGATTATCAAGTCCTGATGTTATCAAAATATCTCCTTTCTTTACATCTTCATCATATGGGATATATTTAAGCTGGCACCTTCTAAGTCCTGTACCAGAGATGATTCCCTCCTGTCTTCCTTCTTGAACTCTCACAGCAGCAAAGAAATTAATGTCTGTTATAAGAAGAAGATTGGAATAAGAATTAGATACCTCAGAAATCTTTCCCACAAGACCTTTTGCTGTTATTGCAACCATATCTTTTTTTATGCCAGCAGAAGATCCTTTATCAAGAACAAAGGTATTTGACCACTGATCAGGTCCCCTTGCTATGACTCGAGCAATAGTAATATAATTAGGAGTCTTATCTTTTAGCAAAAGAAGTTCTTTCAACCTTTTGTTTTCAAGTAAAACCTCTTTAAAATTTTGCCTTTCAATCATTAACTTATCTATCTCTGTTTTTAATCGTATATTTTCTTTTTCTCTGAGAAGCATCCTTTTAAAGGGCGTTTTTAAAGAATCTTTTAATGAACTCAAGCCATCATGGAGTTTTGTGATTGGATTATTCAGAAATTGGAATGGTAGAAGATGTTTACTTTTACTCTGATAAGTCATTAATCCAATGACAAGAATTACAAAGAGAAAAAGCAGGATTGACTTTCTTGACATTCTTTAAGGGAGAGCTACTCTTTTCAGTAAGTCTAATTCATCAAGCATCTTTCCAACCCCTCTTGCAACAGCAGTAAGGGGGTCTTCTGCTACAATGACAGGGAGTCCAGTTTTTTCTTTTATGAATGAATCAAGACCTCTTAGGAGCGCGCCTCCACCAGCAAGGACAATTCCTCTATCCACTATGTCTGCTGCAAGTTCTGGAGGTGTATTTTCAAGGATTATTTTTATAGTATCAAGGATCATGTTTACAGGCTCACTTAAAGCTTCCCGAATCTCTACTTCTGCTACAGTAGCGGTCTTTGGAATTCCAGAGATAAGATCTCTTCCCTTTATCTCCATAATGCGTTGTTCGTTTCCGGTATTGTAAGCAGAACCTATCTCAATCTTTATCTGTTCAGCTGTCCTATCTCCTATCATTAGATTATATCTGCGTTTAATATATGCTATTATCGCCTCATCCATTCTATCACCACCGACCCTGACAGCCTTGCTGTAAACGACACCATCTAATGAGATGACCGCAATATCGGTTGTCCCACCACCGATGTCAACAATCATGTTCCCTGATGGTTCTCCGACAGGAAGTCCCACTCCTATAGCGGCTGCAATAGGCTCTCCAACCAGATAAACCTCTCTTGCTCCAGATGCCTGAGCAGCATCTTTTACTGCCCTCTGCTCAACCTGAGTAATCCCAGAGGGGACACCTATAACAACCCTTGGAGATATAAAACTCCTTCTGTTATGGACCTTTTTTATGAAGTACTTCAACATCTCTTCTGCTGTATCAAAATCAGCAATGACCCCATCCTTAAGCGGTTTTATCGCAATAATATCAGAAGGTGTTTTACCAAGCATCTTTTTAGCTTCGGCGCCTACTGCCACGAGTTTCTTATTATCTTTTCTTATTACAACGACCGAGGGTTCATTGCAGATAATACCTTTGCCTTTCACATAAACAAGCGTATTAGCAGTGCCAAGGTCTATTGCAAGGTCATTTGAAAAAAATCCAAGTATATTATGAAGCATCCATCCTCCCTTTCACGGTTTCTGCGCCAGTATCTGTAACTATAACTATAGTTTTTGCTATCTCATCTCCAAGACGCATCTTTTCTTTACTTCCAAGTAGGATAATAAATTCAAATAGGAAAATTGTCAAAATAAATATCCATCCCAAAAAGGGTATTTTATATAGCAGATAACCAATTCCAAAAATACAATTTCTGAGGATCGAATCTCTAAATGAACACTGCTTCTCATTATCCAAGGAGACAACTTTAAGACCGATTAGTTTTTTCCCCAAGCTCTGTCCTTCAAAAAGTCCATCTCCTATTAATAGGTATGTAAGCCCTGCAAAAAAACCAGCCCTTGGAATTACCTCTGCTACTGCTGCAATGATGATGAGGTCAAGTGCCTTGGAGATTACTCTGAGGAGCAGTCCTGCTTTTCTAAATTCCTCAGACATTTGAAATACTAACAGAAGAATATTAAATTTTCAAGACTCCCCTCAATTCACATTGTTTTAAAAGTTTATTGAGTTTACTTTGTTTTTCGTGGTATAACTCCGTAAATCCAATGAATTCAATAAGTCAAGTAAACTGAATTGACTGATATATGATGTGTAAACATAACAACCATATCATCTATTTAAACAAAATGATGGAAATTGTTGTGGCAACAAGAAACAAGAGGAAGGTTGAAGAAATAAAGAGGATTTTAGCTGAAATGCCAGTTAAGATACTGACGATTGAAGATTTCCCAGAATGCCCTGAAGTAGAAGAAGATGGCAGAACATTTGAAGAGAATGCTGTTAAAAAAGCACTAAATATTGCAAGATGTACTGGGAAACCATCTTTAGCAGACGATTCAGGACTTGAGGTATATGCACTTAATGGAGCACCTGGTGTTATGTCATCAAGATATGCAGGTCCTGATTCTGATGATATGAAAAACATTGAAAAATTATTAAAAGAAATGGATTCTTTGAATGATAAGAAGAGGTCTGCCAGATTTGTATGCTGTATTGCTCTTGCTTTTCCTGAAGGAAATATCAAGACATTCTTTGGATATGTAGAAGGAATTATAGGGAAAGAGCCAAAGGGTTCTTCAGGATTTGGCTATGATCCTGTATTTTATCCTGAAGGACATGGAAGAAGCTTCGCTGAAATGAGCTCCGAAGAAAAGGATGCCCTAAGTCACAGGGGTAAGGCATTAAGAGAATTTCTAAATTATATTAGAGATAAAATTTTTTAAAATTAGTTTGATTTTTATTTTTTGGCATTGCTGTCCAAAATATTCTATATAAGAGTTATGAGACCAGATTTTCAAACCAAAATAAACTACCTCCTAGGTATGTTTAAACCTTCACCTGACTTTAATCACTATTAAAAATCTTTGGCTGAGACCTCTGCTTAGACTCCGGTCTCATCGAGGTTACCCGTGATTTTGCTTCTAAAATCGGTTC
>JACAEY010000156.1 GCA_013388605.1 Nitrospirota bacterium
ATACTATTTCAGTGCAAAGGTCTACAAGGAGAGATATTATAAAGAAGCGGAGAAGTTTGTTACTAAAAGAAAGCAATAGGAGGAAGACATGAAAAAACTAATGATTACTTTGTTGTTTTTATTTTGTTTTAGTGTTTTAGCATATGCTCAGATGGGTATGATGGGCGGACAACAGGGACAAATAGGCAAGGGTATGATGGGCGAGAGGCCAATGATGCAGATGTGTCCTAAGATGCAGCAGATGTCAGGACAAGAAATGATGCAGTGTGGCCAGCCAATGATGGGACAGGGTATGATGGGTGGCATGATGGGAATGGACAGAGAGAGAATGAGACGTCATAAACAATGGTTTCAATATGGAGTTACTTTAATGCTTCAAAATGCGGACAAACTGGGGCTCAGCGATGAACAAATAAAAAAACTTGACAATATAAAGAGAAAATACTCAAAGGACATTATCAAGCAGGATGCTGAAATGAAGATCGCTGAGATAGATTTAGAAGCCATTCTTAAGGAGTCAGAGATTAATCTGTTAGAAGTCAAGGAAGCCCTCAAAAAGATCGAAAGTACCGAAACAGAGATCAGATATCTGAGGATTATGGCTTTTGTTGAGGCAAGAAAGATTCTTACAGATGAACAAAAAAACAGCCTTAAAAAACTAATGGAGATGAGGGCAGCTCCAGAGATGAAAGGAATGACGAGTTCACCTGAGCCTGAAGAAGAGGGAGAAGAAGAAATACCTGAAGAGGAGGCTCCCGAGACCGATCCACACGGACATTAGTCCTTTTCACAGGATGTGTATACAACCTGCTAACTCAAAAGAGAATTAGAAGGAGTTTTTATGGTGATACTCTGCGGACCTTTAAATGAATTTTAGTGCTATACATTTTGAAAAAGAAGCTTGAATAACATTCGGTATCGTTATTTTTAACTTTAAAAAGGATAGAGGGATAAAATTGAAACCAAATTCTCACCCCCTCTTAAAAGAGGCAAAGAAATAACAAGAGAAGACGGAGGTCATGGATGAATGTAACAGACCCTGTCTGTAAGATGACTATTGAGGAAAAGGATGCAGTGGGGACTTCTACATATAAAGACGTTACCTATTTTTTCTGCTCTGAAATATGTAAAGAGGAATTTGATAAAAACCCGGAGACTTTTATAGGCGAAAAAGCTATAGTCCCGCCAAAAATTATAACAGGCATGCCAGATATGGCAAAGGACCCCATATGTGGGATGGTTATTCCTAAGGATCGTTCTATAAAGAGAGAAGCAGGAGGGAGGACATACTATTTTTGCAGTGAGAATTGCGTAAGGACATTTGAGGCGCCTGAGGCTGAATTGAAATCCATGAAGAGGAGGGTGACGATTGCTCTAACAGGAGTTCTTGCCCTTGCAATTTTTAGGGCAGCTGTCTTTTTGGGTCTTGCTGCAGGTGCAACAATACTTACATGGGTTCCAATTCCATGGCTCCCTTGGTTTACATGGGGTATATGGCTTTTTATTATTACAACTCCTATTATGATTTTTGGTGGTAAAGGTTTTTTCATCGGAGCCTATCATGCTATTAAAAACCGTGTGGCAAATATGGATTTTCTCATTGCATTAGGAACATCAACAGCATATATCTATAGTGCCTTTGTTGTCTTCTTTCCAGGGGTTCTACCGGTTGAGGAAAAAAATGTCTATTTTGAGGTTTCAGCCATAATCATAGCCTTTGTTCTTCTTGGAAAATACATGGAAGAAATAATTAAAAAGAGGAGTTCTGCTGCTATTAGAAAACTCCTTGATCTTAAACCACAGATAGCAAGGGTGATACGGAACGGTTTAGAGATAGAGATACCTGCTGAATCTGTTATGGTAAATGAAACAGTAATTGTAAGACCAGGGGAGAAGATTCCAACCGATGGAATTGTATTAGAAGGATACTCTTCAGTTGATGAGAAAATGATAACAGGAGAAAGTGTTCCTGTAGAGAAAAAGCAAGGTGATAAGGTGATTGGAGGGACAATAAACAAGGTCGGTTCTTTTAAATTCAAAGCAACACAGGTTGGTGCAGACACTACCTTGAATCAAATAATTAAGATGGTTGAAGAAGCACAGGCATCCTCTTCGAACATCCAGAGGCTTGCTGACAGGGTAGCATCCTATTTTGTTCCAGGTGTTATTGGGATAGCTATCTTAGCAGCTTCAGGGTGGAGCCTCTTTGGAAATTTTACTTTAGCACTCCTTTCCTTTGTTGCAGTCCTTATAATAGCATGTCCATGCGCAATCGGGATTGCAACCCCTGCTGCTTTAATGGTCGGTGTTGGAAAAGGAGCTGAACTTGGAATTCTCATCAGAGGTGCAGAATATCTTGAGAGGGCGGAAAAACTGAACACAGTAGTTTTTGACAAGACCGGCACACTTACCAAAGGAGAACCTGAGGTTACTGAGTTAGTAACTTTTGATGGGAAAGATGAAGACGTTATTCTTTCCGCCTCGATCGCTGAGAAGGGATCAGAGCATCCCCTTGCTGAGGCCATTATCAAGCGGGCAAGCATGATGGGACTCGCCATACCTGACGCAGAAGCTTTTGAAGCCATTCCTGGTCATGGAGTAAAGGTCAGCATCAATGGAAGGGAGATACTGATAGGAAATAGAAGGCTTATGAGAGATAGAGGTGTTTCTATACAAGATAAAGAAACATTAATCTCAAATCTTGAAGAAAAAGGCAATACCGTAATGATTGTGGCAGAAGAGAATAAACTCAAGGGGCTTATTGCTGTTGCTGATACGTTGAAAGAACATGCAGAGGATGTAGTGAAAGGGCTTAAGGCTGAAGGGGTTCAGGTAATTATGCTTACAGGTGATAATGAAAGGACTGCAAAGGCAATAGGTGCTAAAGTGGGGATAGACAGAATCATAGCTAATGTTCTTCCAGGTGATAAAGCAAAAGTGATAAAAGAGCTTCAGACAGAAGGAAGAGTTGTTGCAATGGTGGGTGATGGCATTAATGATTCTCCAGCCCTTGCACAGTCAGACATAGGAATAGCAATTGGCAGCGGATCTGATGTTGCAAAGGAAACAGGAGGAATTATTCTCGTAAAAGATGACTTGAGGGATGTCATAAAAAGCATAAAACTTTCAAGGGCAACGATGCGCAAGATTAAACAAAACCTCTTCTGGGCATTATTTTATAATAGCGCTGCAATTCCAATAGCTGCCTTTGGTTTACTTAACCCGATTATCGCTGCTGCTGCTATGGCTATAAGCTCCTTATCTGTCGTAAGCAATTCAGCTTTACTAAAAGCAATTAAAATATAAAAACCATGGATAAGAAAAAGGTCAGCTTCAGTCTTATTTATTTCATCATTGCCATAACGTTAATATTTGTGTTGCAGCGTTATTTTCTTGCACGCGAAGTTATAACAATAAGCTATAGCGAGTTTAAAGTGCTCCTTGAAGGAAAGCTTGTGGACGACCTTCAAATCTCAAAAGAGACAATAGCAGGGATTCTGAACGAAGGGGCCCATGACCGCATTTTGAATCTCCGTAAAGAAAAGGATGAAAAAGCAATAAATCATCTTAAGGAAATAAAGGTTTTCAGAGTTGTCAGGATAGACGATCCTGACCTTGTAAAGATGCTAACAGAAAAGGGCGTTCGTTACACTGCCATACAGGAGGTCACATGGTTTAAGACCATGCTTTCATGGATTATCCCGATATTTATATTCATTCTTATCTGGGGATACTTCTTTAAAAAGATGGGCACTGCCGGCGGAGGTCTCATGGCGGTCGGAAAGAGTAAGGCTAAAGTATATGTGGAGGGTGAAACAAAAGTTACTTTTGATGATGTTGCTGGTGTTGAAGAGGCAGAACAGGAACTACAGGATGTCATAGAATTTCTCAAAAATCCTCAAAAGTTCCAGAGTCTTGGTGGTAAGATACCAAAAGGAATACTTCTCGTGGGTCCTCGGGTACTGGAAAGACCTTGCTTGCAAGAGCTGTTGCTGGTGAGGCAAAGGTGGCTTTCTTAAGCCTTAGTGGTTCCGCATTTGTTGAGATGTTTGTTGGAGTTGGCGCTGCAAGGGTAAGGGACCTATTCAGCCAGGCTGAAAAGATGGCACCATGTATCATCTTTATAGATGAGATCGACGCCCTCGGTAAGGCCAGGGGAATCAGCCCTGTATCGGGGATAGATGAAAGAGAGCAGACTCTTACGCAGCTACTTTCAGAGATGGACGGTTTTGATACAAAAAAGGGCGTAATCATAATGGCTGCTACAAACCGGCCAGAAATCCTCGACCCTGCACTTCTCCGTCCCGGCAGGTTTGACAGGCATATCCTCGTTGATCGACCAGACCTCAAAGGGAGGCAGGAAATTTTTAAAGTACATACAAAAAAGGTGAAACTTGCTCCGGATGTAAATCTTCAGGTACTTGCTTCATTGACTCCTGGAATGGTGGGAGCAGACATTGCAAATATTGTGAATGAAGCGGCTCTTCTTGCAGCAAGAAAAAATAAAGAAGCCGTAGAAATGTCTGATTTTGAAGAGGCAATTGAAAGAACTATTGCAGGGCTCGAAAAAAAAGCCGGGTGATAAATAAGAGAGAAAGGGAAATAGTCGCTTTTCATGAAGCTGGTCATGCGATTGTGGCAAGCGTCCTCCCGAATGCAGATCCAGTGAGGAGGGTTTCGATTATCCCACGAGGGATTGCAGCGCTTGGTTATACAATCCAGCTTCCGACAGAAGACCGTTATCTCCTTACAAAATCAGAACTCCTTGACAGAATGTCTGTCATGCTTGGTGGGAGGGCTGCTGAGGAGATAATCTTTGGAGAGTCATCAACAGGCGCTAAAAATGACCTTGAAAAGGCAACAGGAATGGCAATAAGTATGGTTAAAGCCTATGGGATGAGCAAAACTCTCGGACCACTTTCATATGACAGAGGGAGACCACTTTTTCTTGAAGCCCCATGGAGCCAGCCAAAAGACTATAGCGAAGAAACTGCAAGGAAGATAGATGAGGAGGTAAAAACCATATTGACCGAGTCATACGAGAAAGCGAAATCAATTCTCACAGA
>JACAEY010000155.1 GCA_013388605.1 Nitrospirota bacterium
CAATTGTACCCTAATCGGGGCTTCCTGTTTAAATTTATTTTGGACAGATGTGATATTAACTCTAAAATATTTTTCACTGTCAATTTATGTTTCCTGCGTTTGCTTTTTCTGTTAATATATACTATATTTCTCATTGCGAATTAGACATTCAAGTTTGATGGACATATTTGAAAAAATTAGGTTAAAAAAGGCTACTATTGGCGTCATAGGGCTTGGATATGTAGGCTTACCCCTTGTTATAGAGTTTTGCAAAGCAGGGTTTAGGATAATTGGTTTTGATATTGATGAAGAAAAGGTAAAATTGCTCAAAAAAGGGAAGAGCTACATAAAACATGTTGATATTTCATACATACTAAAGAATAAATCTTTATTTTCTGCTACGGCTGATTTTTCTAAACTTAAATCTGTGGACTGCATTATTGTCTGTGTTCCAACACCTCTAAATAGGTATAGGGAGCCTGATCTTTCATATGTATTCAATACAACAAAGACTATTGCTAAATATTTGAAAAAGGGACAACTCATAGTACTCGAATCAACGACTTATCCTGGTACAACTAACGAAAATATGAAAGCAATACTTGAAGAATCAGGACTCAAAACTGGCAAAGATTTTTACCTTGCCTATTCTCCTGAACGTGAAGACCCTAATAATAAAGATTTTAATCTACGCACTATACCCAAGATTGTTGGCGGATGTACGCCTATGTGCCTTAAGGCTGCTGATTTATTATATAGCCAGATTGTTAAGCAGACAGTCCCTGTCTCATCAACGAGGGTTGCAGAGGCTGCAAAACTTCTTGAAAACATTTATAGGGCAGTAAATATTGCACTTGTGAATGAATTGAAGATGCTGTTTGAGAGAATGAAGATAGATATATGGGAAGTTATTGAAGCAGCCAAGACAAAACCTTTTGGATTCCAAGCATTTTATCCTGGACCAGGGCTTGGTGGACATTGTATTCCTATTGATCCTTTTTATCTTACATGGAAGGCAAGAGAATATGATTTTCCAACTCGATTTATAGAGCTTGCTGGAGAGATTAACACCAATATGCCTTATTATGTGGTTCATAAGACTGTTGAAGCCCTTAACAATAATGGAAGGGGTATTAAAGGAGCGAAGATATTGATCCTTGGGCTTGCATATAAAAAAGATGTGGATGACCCTCGTGAATCACCAGCATTTAAATTAATAGATCTGCTGGAAGACAAAGGTGCAATTGTGGATTATAATGACCCATTTATTCCGAAGGCCCCTAAGATGAGAAAATATAGAGTTGAAAAGGAATCAGTTCCTTTGACCCCTGAAAATCTTATGAAATATGATTGCGTGATTATCGCAACAGACCATTCAGTTTATGACCCAGAGTTTATCGTTGCTAATTCCAATCTTATTATTGACACAAGAAATATGATACCTAAAAGATTGAAAAATTCCGATAAGGTAAAATTAGCGTAGAGTAGCAACTTTTCCTTCCAACAACTTACGCAGGTCATCTCCCTGTTTCTCAGAGGTCTCATATAATAAAAAACAAATACATAAATAAACTTAAACTACTCTGAGATATTCACACCACTACTCCTAAGCCTCAGATAATTTCATGTACATATATGAATCCGACAATGATCATGTTTTTTAATGCATACTATGTTTTTTGTCTCATTTTTGTCACGGTCGCGTGTTAAAATATCAGCAAAACCCTTGTGCGCCCATAGCTCAGCTGGATAGAGCGTCGGACTACGAATCCGCAGGTCGGGGGTTCGAATCCTCCTGGGCGCGCATATTTTACTTAATTCATAACTCACTCTTGAAAAATAGGTTAGTATTCAGGAGCAACTTAATTTGATACTCAAATTTCTTGGTGGTGTCAGGACAGTCACAGGTTCCTGCTTTTACATAGAGTGTAACAACCTCAAATTACTTGTAGAGTGTGGAATGTTTCAGGGTGAGGTCGCAGAAGAAATTAACAAGGCAAGATTCGAATTTAGCCCTGAAGAGATTGATTATATTTTTATCACACATGCCCATCTTGACCATTCAGGTATGCTTCCTAAAATTGTAAAGGAGGGCTTTAAAGGAAGAGTCATTACAACTTCTGCAACAAAAGACCTGCTTGAAATATTGCTCTATGATTCAGCACATATCCAAGAAAGTGATGCAGAATGGCTAACAAGAAAAGCACAAAGGGCTGGTAAACCCCCAGTGATTCCACTTTATACCACGGAAGATGTAATGGATGTAATGCCATTAATTGATGTAAGAAACTATGGTGAGGTCTTCCATATAGGCAATAGTATCAAATATAGATTTTTGGACGCCGGTCATATTCTTGGTTCCGGGACACTTGAATTATGGTTTCAAGATAGTTCAAAAGAGAAAAAAGTTGTTTTTTCAGGAGATATTGGCAAAAAAGGTAATCCTATTGTAAAAGACCCTCTCAGTCCTAAAGAAGCAGACTTCATTGTAATGGAATCAACTTACGGCAACCGTCTCCATAAATCTTTAAAAGAAAGCACAAATGAGCTTATAGATGGTATAAAAACAACTATCAAAAAAGGTGGTAATGTATACTTACCCTCTTTTGCAGTAGGTAGGACTCAGGATATACTCTACATACTGAATAATCTGGTTAGAGAAAAGAGACTTTATAATATCAATGTTTATCTTGACAGCCCGCTTGCACAAGAGGCTACTAAAGTATATCTTTCGCACCCTGAATGCTTTGACGAAGAAGCTGAGAAGCTCTTTTCAACACAAGATTACAGTAATTCCATAAAGTTACATTTTGTTGAAAGTGCTCAGGGATCGATCTCATTAAACAAAATTAAATCAGGTATTATCGTAATAGCAGGTAGCGGAATGTGTGAAGGTGGAAGGATTAGACATCATCTGAAACATAATCTCTGGAGGCCTGAATGCAGCATAATATTCGTAGGTTTTCAAGCGAAAGGAACACTTGGTCGAAAAATTATAGATGGAGCAAAGATGGTTCATATACTTGGTGAGGAGATCGCTGTCAAGGCTTCAATATATACTATCAATGGCTTTTCTGCCCATGCAGACCAGGCAGAACTTATCGAATGGCTATCATTTTTTAAGAATTCACCTGAGGTCTTCATAGTCCATGGAGAGGAAGATGTATCAATAGCTTTTAGTAATATTGTAAATGAAAGATTTGGGTTTAAAACTTATGTACCTGAAAAAGGTGAGATGTTTATACTTTAAAACTGTCTTATCTATTTAGAATTATTCATATATCATCAGAGACTGGTATCTTATTATCTCTATATTTTTTCCAGGGAATTGAAGGATTAATCATTGAGAGCTTTACAAAGCGTTTCCTAAAGGCAAGTATTTTTTTGATTGAACTTTCAGAAACGCCGACATCTCTTGCGATAGTATTGTTTTGTTTAATGAGATAAAAATCCATATTTTCTATTCTTTCAAGAAATCTATATATGTATTCACCAGCAAGCCAGAATAAACGTGGATCTGCTTTCTTGCTCTTTGATGAAAGAAATATTACATCTCGAATAATTTTTATTAATAAAGAATAATCTTCCTCTAAATAAGACAATTCCTGCCTGATATTTGTAGACCTCCTACTTATATTGTCTATTGAAGTCGTTATCTTAAACTTATCCTTTTGATTGCTTTTTAATATCTTAAGAGGAAATTTACTCCTGATCATCCGCTTGCCCAACTTGATAGAAAACGGTTTATAAACATTTGAGGAGATTTTATGCTTTCTAAGTAATTTGATAATACCCAGGAAACAGAGAGAACAATATGATACTTTTCAGACTCAGTATCCATAACCTTCTTATAAGCTGGATGTGCCTTATTTATCCAGATAGTATTTTCAATCAGCCAACCTAATTCATTATTGTTGGGATTATTGTCAAAGCCTATCATTAAATTTGGATGTTTTTTCTTCCATATATGTTCACGTCCGGGAACATTCGGCTCATCACTTTTCACAATCCTTTCTCTTAAATTTTTCTCTTTCTCTACTTCAATTTTAGCTCCTCCTCCACTATTTCCTAAAGTTCCCCTCACTTCAATACCTTTAACATTATTCCCTATGAGCGAGTATTCTGGGTCATGAAGAATACCAGCAACTTGATCGCCAAAACGTTTCTTACCTAATAAAGGACTTAATTCCGGGAAATCATTCAACATATTTCCTATAACTCTTTCAATCTCTTTCTCAAGAGGTTTCAAGTCTTTTTCAGGTCTCTCTCGCGGGGCACTGATTTCTCCAAATTCTTGAAAGATGGGTTCAACCGCTTCTTGTATTGCCTTACGATAACGATAATATTTCTGCAGACTTGTAGTGTCTTTAAGAAAATCTGCCTTGTTAGTTGTTAGAATCTCTGAAAGAGTTGGTATTTCAACAATACCTGTTAATCGCATCGGATTTCGCAAGGTAATTCCTATCCAATCCCATCCTCTTTTAATTATCTTCCCATAAGTAGATATTGCTATACCCCTTCTTTCTTCAGATAAATTTTCTTTTGTTTTGTCAATAAAACCAATCCCCACTGGTTTATTTCGCTTACCAAGATTAATGAAGAAAAACTTACTAATTATAACTTCATCTTCCTCTGGTAATTCAATCTTCCTGCCATTTATTAAAAACTTAACACCCCTTTTATATGCAATATGTTTAAGAATATTATCCATAAACTCCTTATCCAGAATTGGATAGAAGTGTGTCTGAATAGTTTTTTCTATTAAATTCTCACTTAACAATCCTGAATATTTATCATAAAGGATTATAGAAACGGCTGTGCCATTAGCTGAAGTAATTAATCCCATTGGCTTAACATACTGCCAAGGAGCTTTCTGTGTACTCTCTAACCTCCAACGAGTTGCTTTATAAAATGAATCCTTTTTGGTTTCAGTAAAAATCTCCTTAGCAAGAAGCAGGGCTAGTTTAACCCCAACCCCGGCAAATCCAATTCCCTTACCCCTTATCTTTGTTGTTGCTGCAATATCATGATATTCTTCGAAATTTTTGTGTGTCATTCCTTCACCATCGTCTTTAATGATAAGGGTTTTATGCTCTGGTATAACTATAAATTGAATCTCTGAAGCACCAGAGTCAAGTGAATTGGCAATAAGTTCTGTAATGATTGCTTCTTCATGAGGATAAGGATAGCTGTCTCTTATGTCCTCAAGTAAATGTTTAAGGTTAACTCGTGTTTCTCCCATAATCTAACTCTCTTCATTCAAATTTTCATAGATAGCACTGAACTATTCTTTATCTAATCTTGCGAAATTCTTAAGTTGAAAATTTTTTGATTCTTATTCACCGTGTCTGTCAAATATTTATCATAAGGATTGAACTCAACTACAACGGTCATATAA
>JACAEY010000028.1 GCA_013388605.1 Nitrospirota bacterium
ATAAAAATAATATAGAAAAAATAAAAATCAATTTAGAGATATGGATTTCTTAACAGCGATAAAACATATCTTCATTACTTATGTTCAGGGACACATTTATATTGGGATTGCCATAATGACAATCCTTGGTATATTGCTTATAAGAAAGCCCAAAGTCTTTTTGCTAATTATATTTATTTCTCTAATTCTAACAGGGGTGCTTTACCTGATTTCAACCTTATCTATTACAGCGGCATCCCATAAACAGAGATTGATACAGGGGGAAAAACGGCTATTTAACAAAAACAATATACATTAATTTAACTTTTTCCTTTTTAACCGAATACCCTTTGAAATATATAATCAATATTTTTGAGATAATAACTCAGGTCAAAGATAGCATTAATCTCAGAAGATGTAAGATATTTTTTAACTTCTTTATCTTTTAATAACACTTTCTTGAAACTAATCCGTCTTTTCCAGCTCCTCATCGCATTATTCTGGACAATAGAATATGCTTTTTCACGGTCTAATCCCTTTTCTACGAGGGCAAGCATGACCCTCTGCGAAGTGAAGAGTCCATAGCTTTTATCCATGTTCTCTTTCATTCTTTTTGGATAGACTTGAAGTCCTTGTAAAATTCCACTTAGTCTATCGAGCATATAGTCAATTAGGATTGAGCTGTCAGGTATAACCACACGCTCAACAGATGAATGGGATATATCTCTTTCATGCCACAATGCGATGTTTTCAATGGCTGCGAGGGCATTAGTCCTTACAAGCCTTGCAAGACCAGAAAGGTTTTCACATCCTACAGGGTTTCTCTTGTGGGGCATTGCTGATGAACCTTTCTGCCCAGCTATAAAAGGTTCTTCTGCCTCGAGAACCTCTGTTCTCTGTAAATGCCTTATCTCAATTGCTATCTTTTCAATAGAAGCTGCGATTAATGCAAGGGTTGTAAGATAATCAGCATGTCTGTCCCTTTGTACTACCTGTGTTGCTATAGTCTCGGGTTTAAGACCGAGTTTCTTGCAGACCTTTTCCTCAATTAAAGGAGGCACATTAGAGAATGTTCCCACTGCCCCTGAAAGTTTGCCCACGCTTATGATCTCTCTTGCCCTTTTAATCCTCTCGAGATTCCTCTTCATATCTTCAAACCAAAGTGCAAACTTCAGACCAAACGTTATAGGCTCAGCATGGACGCCATGGCTCCTCCCGATCATAGGTAAATGTTTATATTTGAAAGCCTGTACCCTAAGAACTTCCATTATTTTAAGGATATCTTTGATGATAATATCTGAGGCATCACGCATAAGAAGGGCGAGGGCAGTATCAAGGATATCTGAAGAGGTTAACCCTTTGTGGATGAATCTTGCCTCGGGGCCGACGTTCTGGGCAACAGATGTGAGAAATGCTATCACATCGTGTTTTACAACTTTTTCTATCTCATCAATGCTCTTAACATCAAACTTTGCCCTCTTTTTTATTAATTTAAGTGCATTCTTGGGAATCTCGCCAATCTCTGCCCATGCTTCACAAGCAGCGATCTCTACCTGAAGCCATTTCTGATATTTTTTTTCTATGTCCCATAATGCTCCCATCTCAGAACGTGTATATCTTGGAATCATCTAATCCTCCTTTGTCCAGAGTTAAAGATTATAATTCTTAAGAAATTCTATAACTGCCTTCTGACAATTCTCAGATGCTAATTTTACATCCCATTCTTTTTTATTTCTATCTTTAACAATATTGCTGATACCCCTTATTTCTACCATTGGAATTCCATATAGTGTACATATATGAGCTATTGAAGCACCTTCCATATTTTCACAGATAGTCCCAAATTTTTTTTCGAGTTCTTTTGCCCTTTTTAATGTACCTGTGCTGGTAGAGACTGTAAGAAAAGGTCCTGATTTAACTGTGATGCGAGATACGTGATGCGTGATGCGTGAAATACTAACAGCCTTTTTAATAAGTTTTTTGTCAAGCTGGAATTTATTGAAATATCTTTTTTGGGCTTTTACTAATAGGGGAATACCAGTAACCTCAGCCGGATGAAAACCATCTTTGAGATATACACCTTCATCCCCATATATCTCTTTTTCTGCAACCGCAATGTCTCCTATTGCAAGACCTGATGATGGATATGCACCACCAACCCCGAAATTTATAATTAGCTTAGGAGAAAATTTTTCGAAGAGAAACATGGTACCAATAGAAGCGTTAGTCTTCCCAATACCTGAGATAATGTAGACGACTGATTTATTTTGAATTTTCCCTTTATATAGATTAAATCCCTGTGGTATACCTTCTCTAATCGTTTTCATATATCTCAAGATAAGAGTGCCTTCAAGTTTAACTGCTGATATCAAACCCACTGGATTTTTACAGGATTCTTTAACTATCATCTTTCTAATAATGCAACCTCAATCCAATAAAGTGAGGATATTATAATAGAGGATATGTAAGTTTAACTATAGCTTGTAATAATATTTAAACCTGTATTACGCAAGGGTGTAGCCACAACCTTTAGGTTGCGTGGATTTATACAACTTTTAAATCACTTTTATGCGATTTAAAACGCAGTCTAAAGCCTGCGGCTACAAGGCTTTATAGTGAGCCTTGCGTAATTCGGGTTGAATTAAATGTTTATAATTATTTGACAAACTTTAATATTTCTTTTATTTTTAATAACCGTTTAGTGAAAGGAGAGTCCGCTGTGAGGCTTCCAGATTGGATAAAGACCAGAGGTTTATCATGTCAACATAATACTAAACAAATATTAAAAAAATTTAAGGTCAATACCGTTTGTGAAAATGCGAGGTGCCCAAATATTGGTATGTGCTATTCAAAGCCTACTGCTACTTTTATGATACTTGGGGCTAAATGTACAAGAAATTGTAGTTTTTGTTCTGTAGAGTCTTCTTTTCCCGAACCTATTGACTCAGATGAACCAATTAGAGTTGCGCTTGCTGCTAAAGAGATGGGTTTAAAATATATTATTATCACATCTGTCACAAGGGATGACCTTTTAGATGGTGGATCTCAGCATTTTGCTAATACGGTCACCGCAGTAAAAAGTATAATAAATAACGCAAAGGTTGAGGTTCTGACGCCAGATTTTAAAGGGGATATAAGTGCAATTGATACAGTTATGAATTCAAAGCCGGATGTATTTGGACATAATGTCGAAACCATTCCGAGGCTTTATCCTATTGTCAGACCCAGAGCCGATTATAATCGTTCACTAAATGTATTAAGATATGCAAAGGAAATATCGACTGATACAAATATTAAGTCTGGCATTATGCTTGGTCTTGGAGAGACATTTAAGGAGATAATAGAAGTACTTAAAGAACTCAAAGAAGTTGGTTGTGATTTTATAACAATAGGACAGTATCTCAGACCCACAAAAACCAATTTACCAGTTGTAGAATACATAAATCCAAATATTTTTGAAGAAATTCGTATTATTGCTATAGAAATGGGTTTTAAATATGTTGCTTCTGCTCCACTTGTAAGGAGTTCAATGAACGCAGAGGAGATGTGTATGTTGGGGAATAAACAAAATGCATGACTTTGGGAGGATAAAAAGGCTCCCACCTTATGTATTCAGTATAGTGAACTCACTTAAGATTGAGGCAAGGCGTCAGGGTAAGGATATCATTGACCTTGGGATGGGAAATCCTGATGGTGCTACACCAAAACATATTGTAGATAAACTTATAGAGGCTGCGAGAAACCCTAAGAACCATAGATATTCTGCATCTAAAGGAATAACCCAGCTCAGGAATGCTATATGTGAATGGTATTTAGTGAGGTATGGCGTAGTGCTTGATTCTGAATTAGAGGCTGTTGTCACAATAGGTTCAAAGGAAGGACTTTCACATCTTGTCCTTGCAACCATAGGACCTGGGGATGTAGTATTAACACCTACTCCAGCTTACCCAATTCATCCCTATAGTGTAATCATAGCAGGAGGTGAAGTAAGAAGTGTACCTATAGGACCCGGAATAGACTTTTTTGATGAGATGCAAAAGGCATATAAATCGTCCTGGCCAAGACCCAAAATGTTGATAATAAACTTTCCACATAATCCCACTACTATGGTAGTTGAAGGTCTTGATTTTTTTAAGAAGGTTGTAGATTTTGCAAAAGAAAATGATTTAATCGTTTTACATGACCTTGCTTACGCAGACCTTTGCTTTGATGGATATAAGGCGCCAAGCTTCCTTCAGGTTGAAGGTGCAAAAGATGTAGGTGTAGAATTTTTTTCAATGACGAAAAGTTATTCTATGGCTGGATGGAGAGTAGGTTTCTGTGTGGGAAACCAAGAGATTGTTGGTGCATTGACAAGGATAAAGAGCTATCTTGATTATGGTATGTTCCAACCTATCCAGATAGCAAGTATTATTGCGTTACGGGGTCCACAGGACTGTGTTGAGGAGATAAGAAAGACATATGAGTCAAGGCGAGATACACTCATTAAAGGACTGAGAAGAGCAGGATGGACCGTGCAACCTCCAAAGGCAACAATGTTTGTATGGGCGGAAATACCAGAACCATTTAAGAAAATGGGGTCTCTTGAGTTTGCTAAGCTTCTACTTACAGAGGGTGAGGTAGCTGTTTCACCGGGTATCGGATTTGGCGAAGGTGGTGATAACTATGTCAGGTTTGCACTGGTAGAAAATGAACAAAGAATCAAACAGGCTGTAAAAGGGATAAAGAAAGTCCTGCAAAACGCTAAATGAAAAAGAATAAAATCTCTGTTGGCATTATAGGCTTTGGTACCGTAGGGACGGGCACCGTAAAAATTCTCCTTGAAAATAAAGATATTATTAAAGAGAGGCTTGGATTTGAGATAGATCTGAGAAGGATTGCTGACCTTGATATTGAAAGAGATAGAGGAATAAAACTACCTGAAGGCATTCTTACAACGAATGTAGATGCAGTGCTGAAAGATCCAGAAATAGATATTGTAGTTGAATTAATAGGTGGTATAAGACCTGCAAAGGATTTCATTATGGATGCTATAAGCAATCGCAAGCATGTTGTTACTGCCAATAAAGCACTTCTTGCAACTGAAGGAAACGATATATTCACTGCTGCGTCTAAAAAAGGTGTTGAATTGGGGTTTGAGGCATCTGTAGCAGGAGGAATACCTATTATAAAGATAATAAGGGAGGGTCTCGTAGCAAACAGGATTAAGGCTGTTTACGGGATAATAAACGGAACATCAAATTACATACTCACAAAGATGACTGAAGAGAATGTTGAGTTTTCAATTGCATTAAAAGAAGCACAATCCCTCGGTTATGCTGAAGCTGACCCAACTCTCGATATCGAAGGCATTGATTCCGCTCATAAGCTTGCAATCCTTGCTTATCTTTCTTATGGTATCCCTGTCTCTTACAAAGATATTTATACAGAGGGTATCTCTACAGTATCCTCACAGGATATTAATTTTGCATCTGATCTCGGATACAAGGTTAAACTTCTTGCTATTGCAAAAGAGTCTGATAATAAGATAGAGCTCAGGGTTCATCCCACTATGTTACCAAAAGAATATCTTATAGCTAAGGTAGACGGTCCGTTTAATGCAATTTATGTTGAAGGTGATGCAACAGGTTCTACCCTTTTTTACGGAAGAGGCGCTGGAAGTCTGCCAACTGGTAGTGCTGTTGTCAGTGATATTGTGGATATAGCAAGGAACATCAGGAAAAATGCATCGGGTAGAGTTCCGGCATTAACAAAAACTCTCAGAAATCTTAAAGTAAAAAGGATTGATGAAGTAATATCAATGTATTATTTCAGATTTTCAGCCCTTGACAAACCAGGTGTCCTTTCCAAGATCTCGGGTATTCTTGGAAATTATAATATCAGTATCGCTTCTGTCATACAAAAAGGGAGGAGTATAGGCGGAGCAGTTCCAGTAGTTGTTCAAACACACAAGGCAAAGGAAAGGGATGTAAGGCTTGCTATCAGTGAAATAGACAGACTACCTGTAGTTACAGAAAAAACGGTTTTCATAAGAGTTGAGGGTAAGGAAAGTTAGGGGTAAACACAAGATAATTATCCCGAGCCATTTACTTGACGAAGTATTATCTCACTGCGATGTAGAATATCCAGATGAAGCCTGTGGAATACTTGCCGGAAAAGAAGGAGTTGTCCTGAAAGTCTATAAGATGAAAAATATAGAAAACTCCCCCATCAGCTATTTAATTGATTCTAAAGAACAGTTTACTGTTATGAAAGAGATAAGAGAAAGGGGTCTTGATATTACAGCCATTTATCATTCGCATCCTGATTTAGATGCTTATCCATCTGCAAAGGATATTCAACTTGCATTCTATCCAGAGTCAGTTTACATAATAATTAGCCTCTCAGAAAGAGAACGAGAGGTAAAGGCATTTCATATAGAGGAAGGAAATGTTAAGGAAGTTGAGATAAAGGTTTCTCTGAAGTAAAATAGACCATGGGCTATGTAATAGGTTTAAAATGCAGGGAATGTAATAGAGAATATCCTGTTGAACCGGTTTATGTTTGCGAGTTCTGTTTCGGACCTCTCGAGGTGGTCTATGACTATAAGGCAATTAAGAAAGTCCTTAAAAGGAATGTAATAGAAAAAAGAAAGAAGACATTGTGGAGGTATAGAGAGTTACTTCCTATAGATGGAGACCCCCTTGTTGGACTTAACTCAGGTTTTACACCTCTTCTAAGGGCAGATAATCTTGCAAGAGAACTCGGAATTGATGAGCTTTATATAAAAGATGATACAGTAGTTCATCCGACACTTTCATTTAAGGATAGAGTTGTGTCTGTTGCTCTGACAAAGGCAAAAGAGTTCGGTTTTGATACTGTAGCGTGTGCATCAACAGGGAATCTTGCCCATTCTGTCTCTGCACATGGAGCAAAAGCCGGGTTCAAGAGATTTATATTTATTCCTGCAACACTTGAGTCAAGTAAGATAATCGCTTCTCTGATATATGAACCCAATCTTATTGCAGTAGATGGTAACTATGATGATGTTAACAGGTTATGCAGTGAGATAGCAAATAAATATAAATGGGCTTTTGTGAATATAAATATAAGACCATTTTATGCTGATGGTTCAAAGACGCATGGCTTTGAGATAATAGAACAGCTTGGATGGAAGGCTCCTGACAATATTGTTGTGCCATGTGCAAGTGGTTCTTTGCTCACAAAGATATGGAAGGGCTTCAAAGAGTTTTATGAGGTAGGTATCATTAAGGAGTTAAATACAAAGGTATTTGCAGCACAGGCAAGTGGATGCTCACCAATAACTACAGCAATAAAACAGGAATCTGATATTATCAGGCCTATAAAACCAAACACTATAGCAAAATCTTTAGCAATAGGAAATCCTGCTGATGGATATTATGCAATAAAGGCAATAAAAGAAAGCGGTGGATATGGAGAGGATGTAACAGATGAGGAAATTATAGATGCAATAAAACTGCTTGCAAGGACAGAAGGGATCTTTTCAGAAACGGCAGGAGGTGTAAGTATCGCAGTTACAAAAAAACTCTTAATGAGTGGGAGTATAAGGGGAGATGAATTAACTGTGGTCTCTATTACTGGCAATGGTCTAAAAACACAGGAAGCTTTGAATGGAAAAACCGTTCAGCCATATTATATTAAACCCAATCTATCTTCTTTTGAAGAAACTCTCGAGAAAATAAATAAAAAAGCACTTTATGGAGGTAATTAGATGTCTGTCAAGGTAAGGATACCAACCCCACTTCAGAAATTAACACAGGGACAGGATGTAGTCGAATGTAAACCTGGTATGATCATAGAACTTATTCACGAACTTGATAATAGGTTCCCGGGTATAGGTGAAAGGATATCAGAGGGTGGGAAAATTAGGAGATTTGTAAATATTTACTTAAATGAAGAGGATATAAGATTTATCAAAGCGGAAGAGACAGAAGTCAAAGAAGGAGACGAGGTATCAATCATACCTGCTATCGCAGGCGGATAAGGAGGGAAAATGAAAAAGAGGGTAAAGTTAACATTTCCACAGCACCTGATTAAAGAGCCTGTTATCTTCACTATGGCCAAGAAATATGATGTGATGCCAAATATTAGAAGAGCGAGGGTTACCGAGACTGTTGGTGAGATGGTGTTAGAAATTGAGGGGGCCGAAGAGAACCTTGAAAAAGGAATAAAATCATTGAGGGATCAAGGGGTTGTAGTAGAGATTGTAGAAGGAAACATAGTAGAGTGATATATCCTTTCTGGGAAGGGGATGTGGATTAATCTTATAAGGTGTTTCATTGTGTTTTTTCGGCATCCAGCCATATTTCAGGATATCTTGGACAGCAATGCATATATATAATTCATGATCCATGATCTTAAAAAATTATATGAAAATAAGAGAACATAAAAGTTTGACTCCTTGGAGAGGCATCATTCATGAGTATAGAAATTTTCTGCCTGTATCTGATAACACTCCAGTTGTTACCCTGATGGAAGGTAACACGCCTTTGATAAAGGCAGAAAATCTTATGAAAAAGTTAGATATGGATATCGAAATCTATTTTAAATTTGATGGAGCAAATCCCACAGGTTCTTTTAAAGACAGAGGGATGACACTTGCAATTTCAAAGGCACTTGAGGAGGGTTCAAAGGCTGTTGTCTGTGCATCCACAGGTAATACATCAGCATCTGCATCAGCCTTTGCTGCAAAGGCTGGAATCAAAGCTATAGTCCTGATACCTGAGGGAAAGATTGCTCGTGGTAAACTTGCACAAGCACTTGTATATGGAGCACACGTGATTCAGGTAAAGGGAAATTTTGATGAGGCATTGAATATTGTCAAAACACTCGTTGAGAGATATCCTATGACTCTTGTGAATTCTATAAATCCATTCAGGCTTGAAGGACAAAAGTCTGCTGCATTTGAGGTTTGTGATCAACTCGGTTTTCCTCCGAAATTTCATGCACTACCAGTTGGAAATGCAGGAAATATAACCGCCTACTGGAAAGGATACAAAGAATACTTCCGGGCTGGACTTATAGATTCTCTTCCGAGAATGCTTGGATTTCAGGCTGCAGGAGCTGCACCTATTGTTCTGGGGAAACCTATAAAAAAACCAGAGACAATTGCAACAGCTATAAGGATTGGAAACCCTGCAAGCTGGAAAGGTGCAGTAGCTGCAAGAGAAGAATCAAGTGGTAGAATAGAGGCTGTTAAAGATAAAGAGATACTTAAAGCTTACAGTCTTATTGCATCTGTTGAGGGCATCTTCTGTGAACCTGCATCAGCAGCCTCTCTTGCTGGTGTTCTGAAATTATACAAAGAAAAATATTTCAATTCAGGTGACACAGTTGTCTGCACCCTAACAGGGAATGGACTAAAAGATGCTGAAATTGTTTTTAAGGTTTCTAAGGAACCTTTGCGGGTTAAAGCTGATATAAAGAATGTTGAAAAGGCATTAGAAGGAATCATATGAAGTATGTAGTTATTATTGGTGATGGAATGGCTGATAGACCACTCAAGGAGCTCGGGAACAAAACGCCTCTTCAAAAGGCATTTACTCCTAATATGGACAGGATTGCCCAGGAAGGGATTATCGGCATGGTAAGAACCATCCCCCCTAATTTTTATCCTGGCTCTGATGTTGCAAATCTCAGTATATTGGGCTATGACCCTTTAAAGTTTTATACTGGTAGAGCACCTCTTGAAGCTGCAAGTATCGGAGTAAAACTAAATGAAGATGATGTTTCATTCAGATGTAACCTTATTACACTTAAATATGATAAGAAACATATTAAAGCGATTATGGAAGATTATAGCAGTGGACATATAACAACAGAAGAGGCAAGAGAACTTATATCTGTTATTAATAATGAGCTTGGTTCTGAAGATATACATTTTTATACTGGGGTTAGCTATAGACATCTAATGGTATGGTCAGGGGGTCCCATAGATGTTGACTGTATTCCACCTCATGACATCCTTGGTAAAGATATTACTGATTATCTTCCTGTTGGAAATAAAGAGGAGGTTCTAAGAAAGATGATATTTGAGTCTTCTGCAATTCTTGAGAGACATCCTGTAAACAAAGAAAGGATAAAAAAGGGCATGAGACCTGCTAACAGTATCTGGTTATGGGGTCAGGGTAAGAGACCTTTACTCCCCTCTTTTAAGGAGAGGTACTCTATTGATGGTGCACTCATCTCTGCTGTTGACCTAACCAGAGGGATAGGCATAAACATTGGTTTTAAAATACTGGATGTTCCTAATATAACTGGTTACTTAGACACTAATTATCTTGGAAAAGCAGAATATTCTTTGAATGCCCTTAGAGAGGTTGACTTCGTTTATATACATGTTGAAGCACCTGATGAGGCAGGACATTCTGGAAATTACAAGGACAAGATTAAGGCAATAGAAGATTTCGATTCTCTTGTTGTAGGAACTGTTATGAAAGGATTGGAAGAGTTTGATGAATATAGAGTCTTGCTCTTGCCTGATCATGCAACTCCAATAGAGGTCAGAACCCACACAGATGAACCTGTTCCTTTTGTAATCTACGATAGCAGGCGAAGGATGAGAAACGACAATGCCTCATTTGATGAAACAATCCTTGAAAAAGAAGGGATACTGAACTTTGAGGAAGGTTATAAATTGATGGACTACTTTATTAAAAGTAATTAAGAATCCTCTTTGCCTTTTTTCTCCTTCTCTTCTTCTTTCTTCTCTTTTACTGCCTCCGTTATTTCGGTCAGACGTTTAACAACAAGATAATTAACCGTATTCTCAGGATATGTCCCATCATCCTTTAATTCACCTACAGGAAGGTCTGTGAGTATCTCAATACCTTCTTCAACCCTATCTATAGGATAGATATTAAACATACCTTCTCTTACAGCATCAATTAATTCACTCTTTAACATAAGATTTTTAACATTTCTCCTCGGTATTATTACACCATGGCTTCCATTTAGACCCCTGAATTTGCAGAGGTCGAAGAAGCCCTCTATCTTTTCATTTATCCCTCCAACAGGCTGAACATCTCCATTTTGATCCATGGAGCCTGTAACCGCTATATTCTGTTTCAAAGGGATATTTGCTATACTGCTGAGCAGGGCATAAAGTTCAGCACATGTTGCACTATCTCCTTCAACCATATCATAAAGCTGTTCAAATGTTATAGATGCAGATAGGCTTATAGGCTTCTTTATCGCATACTTGCTTCCAAGATAGTTTGTAATTATTAATATTGCCTTTTCATGGATCCTCCCACTCATCTTGGTCTCACGCTCTATATTTACAACACCTGCCTTACCTGCGTAGGTCTTTGCTGTTATCCTTGAAGGTTTCCCAAAGCTATAATCTCCTAAGTCAATTACTGCAAGCCCATTTACCTGACCTGATTTTTTCCCCTCCGTATCAACAATAAGAGTTCCCTCAAGAATCATCTCTCTCAGGCGTTCTTCAATCCTGTTAGTCCTGTATATCCTTTCTTCAATTGCCTTCAGTACATGTTCTCCTTGAATAATACCACTGTTTGCCTTAGATGCCCAGTAACTTGCCTCCCTTATAATGTCAGCAATCTCACTGAACTTAAGTGTTAACTTGTCCTGATGTTCTGCGATCCTTGAGCCTATCTCGACGACCTTTGCTACACCTGTTCTGCTAAATGGAAGGAGATTCTCTTCTTTACAGAGGTTGGAAACGAAGAAGGCATAATTCTGGATGGTTTCATCTGTCTTTTCCATCCTGATGTCAAAGTCGGCCTTTACCTTAAAGAGTTCTCTATATTCTTCGTCAAGGTTATACAGGAGATAATATAAAATTGGATTTCCTACGAGAATTACCTTGACATTCAGTGGTATTGCCTCTGGTTTTAAAGTAGTTGTGGATATTAGCCTATATTGCTCCCAGACATCCTCAATCTTGAGCTCTTTATTCCTGATAGCACGTTTCAGTGCATCATAGGCAAAGATGCTTCTAAGAAGATCAAGGGCATCAATAACGATATAACCTCCATTAGCCTTGTGAAGTGAGCCTCCCTTAATCATCGAGAAATCAGTTATAGCGATACCATATTGTATCTTGTGCTCAATCCTACCAAAGAGATTGTAATAAGTTGGATTACTTTCGAAGATGCAGGGTGCACCTTTACATTCTTTATTATTTACAAGAACATTAACAGAGTATCTTGTAAATGTCGGCTCCATCTTAGGAATTTTCATGAAAGGTATTGAAGGAGGCTGTTCTTCCTGAACCTTAAAATCTTCAAGGTGGGTAAGAATGTCTTCTTTGACATCTTCGAGATAGAAAGAAATTTTTTCATGCTCCATATACTTACCTTTTAATTCATCAATCAGGTGTCCTACTGCAGAAAGCGCTGCTTCCTTTTCAAGTCTTGCAAGACGTTCCTTGACAGATTTTTCAGTCTCTCTTATTACACGCACAACATCATTCAATTTCTCCTGTAAAGCCTTTCCTATCACATCTATTCTCTTCTTTGTCTTTTCATCAAGTGCTTCAAACTCTTCTTCAGTTAGAGGTTCTCCTTTTTTATTTACAGGTATAATTATAAGTCCGCTTACTGTCTTTCTTACTGAAAAACCTTTTTCTTGTGCCTCTTGCTCGAGACCTGCAAATATCTCTTTCTGTCTTGCCTGAGCTTCTTCGAGTATCTTGTTCTTTTGTTTATCATATTCCTTGGATTCAAATACCTTTGGTATTTCTACCCTGAGTATTTTTATAAGTTCTTCCATATCTTTCTGAAAAATTATTGCCTCTCCAGGCTCGAGAGATATAGTGATGGGTGCATCAGGGTCTTTAAAATTGAAAACATAACACCAATCCAGTGGTACAGGCTCCTGCATAGCCTTTTTAGAAAGAAAAGACTTCACAGTGGTCATTTTACCTGTACCATGTTCACCGAGAATAAAGATATTAAATCCTATACTCTGAAGGCTTAATCCAAAATCGAGTGCATGAATTGCTCTTTTCTGTCCTATTGTCTCTTTAACCTCTTTCAACTCTTCTGTGGTATTAAAACTAAAAATATTCGGGTCGCAAACCTTATATAATTCATCGATACTCAACTTCTCAGGCATCTGTTACCTCCTCACAACTCTTCTTGTTGCTTAGTTTGTACTGCTTACTTGGTTTGTATAGTTCAGACAGTTTACACATTTTTCCATGTAAGTTTCAACTTAGTAAACCCATGCAGATGAAGGAGTTTGAAATGCTTTATGAGGCATTACATATAGCAGGGATCACAGGAGTTCTTATTTATAATGTAGATATGGTTAAGGATGCCCTCAAGGCTGAAAAAGCATTTATTGATTAGATTAAGTTACAGGAAGATTATGTGACATTGTCATAACTATCATCTTGTTGCCCGCAGTGAATCTTTCCACAAACACCGTGATAGACAAAGTCGGCTTTATCATTCTTTTATTATTTAAACCCGTATTACGCAAGGGTGTAGCCGCAACCTTTAGGTTGCGAGGATTTATACAACTTTTAAATCACTTTTATGCGATTTAAAACGCAGGCTAAAGCCTGCGGCTACAAGGCCTTATAGTGAGCCTTGCGTAATTCATAACAGCACCATATGACATTTTATTCCATATATGGGTGTTAGTATCACCTAAATAAACTTTTTAAGGTTGTACCTTCAAATTTCATTTATCAAAGCCAACAAGTTATTGGATGGACAGCAGACTTACTTTATGCCCTTGGATGGTGCTTCAAATAAACTTTCTTTAACCTATCGGTAGTCACCTTAGTATAAATCTGGGTAGTAGAAATATCAGAATGTCCGAGCATCTTCTGAACTGACCTCAGGTCTGCCCCACCTTCAAGGAGATGTGTTGCAAAAGAATGTCTAAGTGTATGAGGTGAAAGTTCGATTCCTTTTTTCTTTCCAAGAGATTTAATCGCCTGCCAGAACCGCTGCCTTGTCATAGGTTTTCCTCTATTTGTGACGAAGAGGTAAGGAGAGTCTCTCTTCTTCAAGATTTCCAACCTTTCCTTTTTAATATAGTTCCTAAGCTTATTTAATGCCCTAATATTAACAGGTACAATCCTTTCTTTTGAGCCTTTTCCTATAACTCTTATAAAACCTGTTTCTAAATTGATATCCTCTGCTTTAAGTGAGACGAGTTCACTTACACGTAGACCTGAAGAATAAAGAAGTTCAAGCATCACAATATTTCTCATCATTACCGGCTTCTCAATAGCTTTATCGCTTTCAAGAAAAAATTTTACTTCCGAAACACTTAATGATTTTGGTATTCTTTCCCATCTTTTTGGTGCCTGTATATTCTCTGTAAGGTCTTCTTTCATTATGCTTTCAATAATAAGATATTTGCAGAATCCTTTGATTGAAGATATAAATCTACATACGCTCGATATTGAATAGCCCTCATTTCTCAGTGTCTCAATAAAGTCAATCACATCAGACCTCTTGAAAAAGGTAAAATCTTTGTTATTAAGCAGAAGAAAGCTATGAAACTTCTTCAGATCCATTAAATATGATTCAATAGTGTTTCTCGAAAGTCCTTTTTCTATCGAAAGAAATGTTAGAAAATTATTTAGAAGATCCACAAAAAATGTTGCCATCGGTCACTGGTTTAAACCAGTGACCGATGATTATTAGTATCTTTACTTCTTCTTTGGTGCAGCAGGTGCTTCAGGAGCAGGTGCTGGAGGTGGGGTAAACTTTCTTTCATCCATACTATCAAATACCTTCATCGCTGCCACATCTTTTGGTGATGCCTTTGATGCATGGCATAGTGCACAAAATTCAGCCATCTTTGCACCCTTTGATGTATCAACCCTTAGATACATATAATAGGGATTTGATGGATGGGGGTCATGACAGCCAACACATTCCAGCTTCCCATCTCTTAAAAAGACTGCCGGCACATTTGCAACTTTTGGGCTCGGTGTAACTCCATAAGGATGGCTATGTGCAGCAGAAACAGCAAGGATACCAAGACCACCTCTTTCTACAGTCTCATGACAACCGAGACAGAGTGAAGTTGTGCCTGTAAACGCCTGCTTTGTCTTTGGATTAATTGCCTTCTTATTCGGTTCCACTGCAAAGATAATCTCTCCCTTGGCATTATGAATGCCATGGCAACCTGTACAGTTGAGACCATCATGACCGCCATAAGCAAAAGCAAGAACAGGAAAAACAAGAATTAGAAACAAGACACCTAAAAACCTCGTTAACACGATACATCCCCTCCTTTCAAAATTTTTCCTGTATTATACATAAAAATACAATTCAAAATTATAAATTATATAAATCTATAGATTAAAAATTTATATCATTCTTTAACTTGATATATTTCTATCATCTCATCAGAATAACTGCCATTTTCATTATATATGTAAAATGGTCTTTCAACCTTTAATCCTACTTTCCCAAACTTAACTGCTTCAAGTAAAAACATCTTTGCTTCTGATGAAATATTAGAATACACAAACCTCAATCTCTTGGGTTGCAAGTTTGATTTTTTAAGAACTTCAAGAAGCTCAGATAGTCTATATGGATGATAAACCATACATAATCTACCTTTTATCTTTAATAGAGATGTTGCTGATTCAATAAGCTCATGGAGTCTAAGTTTTATCTCATGTCTTGCAATTGCCTTCTCTTCTCCGTCACTGATTAGACCGCTTTTAACTTTTCTATATGGAGGGTTGCTAACAAGGAGATCAAAATCATGACTTATAATATGCAAAGAAGGAAGTTTTCTTAGGTCGCATCTATATACTTTAACTCTATTTTCAAGATTGTTAATGATAATATTCTTCTCTGCAAGTCTTACAAGGTTTTCCTGTATTTCGAAGAGAGTGACTTTTGCAAGGGGATACTTTTTTGCAAGTAAGATTCCCACGATACCAGAACCCGCTCCAAGATCACCGATTGACTTTACATGCTTAAGATTTACAAAATCATAAAGAAGTAAGGAATCTACTGAAAACCTGTATCCTCTTTTTGGTTGGTATAGTTTTATGTCACGAATGCTGTCGAGAGTTACATCCACAATTTATACAATTTTGTATATTCCGCTGTATTCATCACCTGTGGGATCCATTGTCCTGCCATATACATCCTTACTATAAAATCTGAATCACATCTGTCCAAAATAATACTTCGTGCTCTTAGAAAGACAGGTATGAGACCCGATTTTAGAAGCAAAATCACGGGTAACCTCGATGAGACCGCATTTTTACAGATATAC
>JACAEY010000077.1 GCA_013388605.1 Nitrospirota bacterium
CCTCCTATTATGTTTAAACCTTCACCTGACTTTAATCACTATTAATAATCTTTGGCTGAGACCTCTGCTTCGACTCCGGTCTCATCGAGGTTACCCGTGATTTTGCTTTTAAAATCGGTCCTCATACCTGTCTTTCTAAGAGCACGAATATTTTTTGGACAGATGTGCCATAAATTGTTTTTTTACGGTTACGGACAACGGACAAAGGTCACGTCATATTGAACAATGTCCGCATTATTTGGGTTAATCGGATTATAGTTTTATATGTCAGATAAATGGCGTTTTGTTGATAGTGGTTTATGCAATGCTTCTTACAATATGGCCCTTGATGAAGCAATAGCCATCAATGTTAGAAAAGGTAATTCACCCCCTACGTTAAGGCTTTATGGATGGAGTCTTCCTTCTGTTAGCATAGGATACTCACAGAAAATGAGGGAAATTGATTCTGATTATTGTATCAGGAAAGGAATCCCTATAGTCAGGAGACCGACTGGTGGTCGAGCAATTTTGCATAATGATGAAATTACATACAGTTTTTCTGTAAAAACAGATGATGGATTATTTTCAAAGGGTCTGCTGGATAGTTATAAAAAGATAAGTAATGCCTTTGTTATTACATTCTTAAAAATTGGTCTTTCTCTCGAATTAAGATTATTAAGGAATACCCGCCAGGTATCTCATAGAAGTCCTTTATGCTTTGAATCTTTATCATATGGAGAGATCACCGTAAACAATAAAAAGATATTAGGTTCTGCCCAGAAAAGATGGACTGATGGTCTTTTACAGCAAGGTTCAATTCCTATTAGCATCGACAGAAAAGAAATAGCAAAGGTATTCACACTGCAATACCCTATTGGAGAAAAATTAATCGGACTAAAAGAGCTTCTTCAAGAGCTTAATTGTGAAGAGCTTAAAAATATTATAAAGGTCTCTTTTGAAGAGGCATTTAATAAAACCCTTGTTCCTCTGCCCCTTTCTGGAGAAGAAAAATCACTTGCACATGAGCTTGAAAATAAAAAGTATCTCTCTCATAGCTGGAATTTTATAAGATAGATAATATTTATACTTTAAAGGGAGGTTTAAAGTGATTGAGAAATGGATAGATGAAGTTAAGTTAAATGCAAAACCTAATGACCTCGGTATGATTCTCATCCATAATGGAATCGTTAGAAGCACATCAAAAGATGGGAAGAAAGTAAAAGGTATTCATCTCTCTTATGATAAAGAAAGACTCAACTCCCTAATAAAAGAATATGAGAAAAATAAAGGGATCGTCGCTATAAAGGCATGGATTAATGAAGGAACTCTTAATATTGGTGATAACATAATGTATCTATTAGTTGCTGGAAGATTGAGAACCGATGTTCTGCCAACCTTTGAAGAGTTATTAACAAAGATAAAAAGAGAGATTGTCTCGGAAAAAGAATTCTCTTAGTAAACACTAACTTCTCATATTCAAAGTCAGGTGCTTTGCTGGTATAATTATGACCATGTTAGTCCATTTAAATGGGAAACTTATACCTGCAAAAGAGGCTTTAATTTCTGTCTTTGACCATGGATTCCTCTATGGAGATGGGGTCTATGAGACCATGAGGGTATATGATGGGGTTACATTCATGCTTGATGAACACCTGAATAGGCTTTATCGTTCTGCTTTAATGATAGGACTTATAATACCTGTTGAAGTTAATTCATTAAAGAACTATATTTATGATACCCTTATCGCAAACTCACTTAAAGAGGCGTTTGTGAGATTGACAGTTTCAAGGGGATATGGTCCTATTGGTATTGACCCGGACCTCTGTCACAGTCCAACAATTGTTATCATCGCTCAGGAGATGAGAGATTATCCAAAATCATTTTATGAAAGAGGGATAAGCCTCATAATTTCTGAGATAAGGAGAAACCCGAGAGAGGCTTTAAACCCCCAGATAAAGTCCCTTAATTTTCTTAATAATATCCTTGCAAAGATAGAGGCAAAGAAAAAAGGATCATATGATGCAATCATGTTAAATGTCTATGGAATGGTAACAGAAAGCACAATTAGTAATATTTTCTTCTATAAAGAAAATGTACTATGCACACCATCTCCTGATTGTGGAATACTTGAGGGCATAACAAGAGGGATAATCATCGAGATTGCCTTGAGAGATGGCTTAATAGTTAAAGAAGGTGAATTCACAAAAGAAGACCTCTATTCTGCAGATGAGGTCTTTATAACAAATACAACACTTGAGGTTATGCCTGTCTCAAGGATTGATAACAAAGAGTATCCAGTGGGAAATATAACAAGACTCCTTCACAAGGCATACAAAGAGGAAGTAAAGGCTTATGTAGCTAAGGTTAAGGCAGAAGGTCCATCTATATGGGGTTATGAATAATATAAACCAAATAATGCATTTTTGAGTTAATGATTGATGAATAAACCCTTTAAAAGAAAAGATATAGCAAATGTCATAGATTACTCACTACTTACCCCTAATGCAACATATAAAGATATAGAAAATCTATGTAAAGAGGCAATTAAATATAATTTTCATTCTGTCTGCATAAATCCATATTTTGTCCAGATGGCAAAAGAGTTACTGAGGAGAAGTGGTTTAAAGGTGACTACTGTAATAGGATATCCCCTTGGTATGAACACCACAGAAGTAAAGGTCTATGAGGCAATGAACGCCTCTCTTAATGGTGCTGATGAACTTGATATCGTAATTAATATAGGGGCTCTTAAGTCAGGGGATTTGGAAACTGTCAGGAAAGACATTTCTGATATTATCTCTGCAACACCTGAAAAGGTTCATAAAATAATAATTGAAACATGTTATCTTGATAATGAAGAGAAAAAGAAGGCCGTAGAAATTGCTCTTGAAGCTGGTTCAGAGTTTATTAAAACTTCAACAGGGTTTGGTCCTCAAGGTGCTATGATAAAAGACATTAAACTTATTAAAGACATTGTTGGAGATTCCGCTGGCATAAAGGCCTCAGGTGGCATAAGAACATTAAGAGAAACTCTTAAAATGATCGAGGCTGGTGCTACGAGAATAGGAACGTCAGCCGCAGTAAAAATTCTGACTGAAATAAAAGAAGGAGAGACAATTGAAAGAAGAAAAGATTTTAAAAGAAAGGATTAATCTTCTTGAAAAGGAGATCGCAATTCTAACAGAAAAAATAGAAGATATGGAATCTGTCTTAAAGGAGATAAACGATCTCAAACTTGAGATTAAGGGTTTAAAGTTGTTTCTTGGAAGGGAACATCCTAAATTCAAAAACCAGTTCCCAGAGATAATCAAAAAGATATTGCCTGTTATAAAATAATTTCCTAAATAGTGAATTTATCGTCTTGCGATAGGGTCTTTTTTAAGAACAAGCGAGCGATCTCCTTTGCAGAGGACATCAATAATTCTCACAAGAGACTTTTGATGAAGTTCTCTGATATCTTCTTTCCTGACAGTAGTCATTAGATTTCTACCTATGAAATCTCCAAATTTTTCTTTGTTAAGGCCAGAGAGAAAGAGAACCCCTTTGAATATCCTCTTATTGGTTTTAAAAGAAAAGATAGCGCGCTCGAGAGATTCCTCAAGAAATCTGTCATTTCTAAATTGAATTTCCCTATCAATCCCGATTGCCTGAAACCAGTATTTTCTGTCTATTATGCTATCTGCCCTGAGCTCAAGGAAAGTATGTTCTATTTTCTTACCGTTTGTATAAATGCCATGAGCAACCGTATCAGCTGCAAGGTGACTTATATAGCCAAGTGAGAAGGCCCTTTCAGAAGGTTTTTTTGCTGATTCCAAAAGACTGAACCCCACTTCCCAAGTGTGGGAATTTTTTTCTAAGGGCAAGAGATTTTTCGCAAGTATAATATCAGCCATAAGATTACCATAAAGGTAATCCCCTCTGTGGCGTTTTAAGAGATTGAAGACCAACACGGGAAGAAATGACCCAAGATAATATATCTCACTACCCAGATAGATGTGTGTCAATGGACCCCATGCAAAAGAAACCGAAGGAATAAGGAGGAAATACAAAATCATATATAAAATAAAAAACATATGAAAATTATAGCAGATAATTTATATCTCATCAAACAAAAACCTTTCCTACAAGCTTCAACTGTTTTTAATTTGTTAAGAGGGTTTACTTTTAAGACCTTTTTATTAATAATTTATAGAGGCTCTTAGATTGGTTTTTTTAAAAAAGAGCAGAAAAGAAACCACGGGCAAAAAGACGACCACAAAAAAACTGGAAAGAACCTTCTCCCTCCAGAAGGTGGTTCTGGATACCAGCCTATTTGTAAATCCAGATGTAAGACAAAGTCTCGGAGAGACACCAACAGAAGCCCTTGAGGCATTCCTCTTCCTTGCAGCACAGATCCATATACTCGAATTTTATATGCCACCTTCTATCTTTGAAGAGCTCCTTCATTTTATTGAAATGGATAAAATACCTGAAGACCTCCTTATGATTCTCAATCAAAAACCACCTAAAAAACATGAATTAAAATGTCCTGCTTTTCTATTGTATGAACTCATAGAAGACATCAGAGAGAGGGTCAATAAAGGGTTGAGGATTGCTGAAAAGGCTGTAAGGAGTGTAGAAAAGAGGAGTACTGATGATATTATTCAGGATCTAAGACGGAAATACAGAGAGGCTCTTAGAGAAGGGATAATAGACAGCAAAGAAGATGTTGACCTTTTACTTCTTGCGATGGAACTTGATGCCTTACTCGTTACCGCTGATCAAGGGCTTATTAAATGGGCTGATAAACTCGGAATAAAATGGTTATTTCCGGAAAAATTTAAGGATTATCTGTTAGTGGCAATAAAAAGGTCAGGTATTATTATGGGCAAGTCAAAATAGAAATCTCTCAGTCAAAGAATCCATGACCCATTAATCGCTGGCGTATCTCCTTTGTGCCTTCAGTATAAATTCTTTGGAATTTTGCACTATAAAAATTGTCAATCCTTTCAGATGAAAGGAGCTTTGTCTTAATCCCAGATCTTTTAAGATGTTCCATCAGGGAGGTTATAGCATCTTCATTCCTCACTTTAATCTCAAAGAACTCCCTTATATCTCCGCCTTCTGCAACCTCTTCTATAACCTTTTGGGGAGTTATACAGAGTGCTTTTGAAAAATCCAATAAATATCTGTCATCCAGAGTAATATCAAATTCATAACAGAAGAAAATTGTCCTTAATATTCTCTGCATATAAAAACCTGCGGGTAGTTCAGTTATAAGATTAGCTGTAGCCTGAAGATCCCTAAGGCATGATGAAAGGGTCACATATTTGATTGGCTTTCCAATAGTCAATGGCTTAATAACTATACCTTCCCTTCCGTTTCTGTCTAATTCAAGAACGATCTTTTTTATCTCCTCTATATCTAAAAGACTGAACGGACCCCATCTCCTCACCTGTTTTATATTAAAGTCCTCCAAGATTTTGTATCGCTCTTCAGGATTAAGTCTTCTTCTGGTTTTCTCAAATAGATCAAAACTTAAGAGGACAACATCTTCTTTAATATAAGGAATGAATTCAGTATTATATGGATTATTAGGTCCGACGATTTCTCCTCCTATTACATATTCTGGATATTTATTAAAGAAATTCATGTCAATCAAATCAGGTATCCTGTCTGTTGTGAAAGGGCAGATGAAACCACCCCGTGTAAGAGCTATTGGAACCTCATCTATTCTGGCTATTCTTACATTGTAACCATCTACTTTCTCTTCAACATAAAAGCCTTCATTAAAGTATCGTTTTATCCCGTTTCCAAGGTGTAAGACCCTCATTATCCTCGGATACCCGGGAATAAAGCCTTCTTCATAAAAGACAGTACCTCTAAGGAAGTCTTTATAATCATGCATAAGTCTAACAATAAGAATTCCCTTACATTCTTCTTCATGAAGAATTTCTCTCATCTGGAGTTCCTTTATTTCTTCATCAGTAAAGTATTTTTTTATAAAGGATGGAGGGGTTTTCATATTGGTTGAGAAATTAATCTAATTTTTGTTTTTCTTTAATCAGCCTTAATATAAAATTTATATATCCTTGTTCATCGTCTATATTAAATTTCTTTGCATATTCTGGTATTCCATCAGGAGGATTTGTATCAAATATAACAACATCAGCCTTCTTAAGAATTCTTTCCGCACTCTTTTTGATTTCTTCATTCTTAGAAACGAACACCACAATTTCAGGCTTTGATACATCTATTGCACTGTTGCCTTCTATAATTATCCCATTTAGATGAGAAAGTCTTTCAAGAGCAATCTCGATGGTTTCTCTCACTTCATGAGGAGCAGACTTGACCCAAAGGACACTTCTTGCGCCAGCGTCAAGAAGCCTGCGTGTGTCTTTATCCTCCTCTCTAAGTACATCAGGAGTATCAACAATCGAACTATATAATAAAGTTTTTGTGAATTTAATAGCCCCCCAACAAGCGAGTTTTTTAAGTAGTTTACAGGCTACTTCCGTCTTTCCAGCTTTACTGTGGGCACCACCAATTCCAATTATGAATGGTCTCATCCCAATTATGAGACAAGAGAAGGTTCTTCCTCTTTTATTTCTTCCTTATATCCACATTTTTTGTCATGACAATTGCGTATTAGCTTTCCTGTTTTATCCATCTTCTCAATTAGAAATTCTGCTCCACACTTAGGGCATTTGTCCTGGATTGGTTTATACCATAAGACAAAACGGCATGTGGGATAATTACTGCAACTCCAGAAAGGTTTACCCCTTTTCGAACCTCTTTCAACAATATCACCACCATCCTGAGGACATTTTATGCCTGTTGATATAGGTCTTGTATATTTACACTCAGGATACCTTGAACAGGACAGGAATTTACCATATTTCCCTGTTCTTATGATCATTGATGAACCACATTTATTGCACTTCTCTTCTGTAGTCTGTATATTGTTTTCTGGTTGTTCTATCTGTTCGGTGCCTTTATTAGTAATGGGTTTTGTATTTCTACATTTAGGGAAACCAGAACAAGCCAGGAACCTTCCATGTCTTCCCCATCTTATTACCATTGAGAGTCCACATTTTTCGCAAATTTCATCTGTAGGAATATCTTCTGGTTTGATTTTCCCCTTTGTCTTTTCAACCTTTTCAAGTTCTTGGCTAAAAGGATTGTAAAAATCCTTAATGACCTTTATCCACTTTATCTTTCCTTCTTCAATACGGTCAAGTTCATCTTCCATCTTTGCAGTAAAATTCACATCTATTAGCTCAGGAAATCTCTCAACAAGGAAGTCGTTTACTACTACACCAAGGTCTGTGGGAGAAAATTTACCATTTATCTTCTGGACATATTTTCTCTCCTGTATAGTTGATAGAATTGTTGCATAAGTGCTTGGTCTCCCTATTCCCTTTTCTTCAAGCGCCTTAATGAGTGTTGCCTCTGTATATAGAGGTGGAGGTTGTGTAAAGTGCTGTTTTGGTTGCATCTTTATCAGCTTTAATGTTTCTCCTTCCTTTAAGGCTGGTAATGTTAGTCCTTCTTCTTCTTCTACTTCATCTTTGCTTTCTGTATATAACCTCATAAAACCATCAAACCTTATCACTGTTCCAGATGCCCTGAACTCGTATTCCCTCTCTTTCTCTTCTTTAATATCTGCCTGTTTGGCGGACAGGTCTGAAGATTTATGATCTATAATTATAAAAGTTGTCTGGTCGAGCTGTGCAGGAGCCATCTGGCTTGCAATAAAACGATTCCATATCAGAGTATAGAGTGCATATTGATCCTTTGAAAGAAATTGTTTTAAATCTTCGGGTCTTTTATTTAGATAAGTTGGTCTAATAGCTTCATGTGCCTCTTGTGCAGATGCCTTGCTTTTGAAAAAAGGTGGTTTCTCTGGAACATAATCTTTACCAAATGTCTTTTCAATGAAATTTCTTGCATCTTGCTGTGCCTCAGATGAAACCCTGAATGAATCTGTCCTCATGTATGTAATAAGTCCCACAGAGCCCTCTTCAGCAAGTTCAACGCCCTCATATAACTGCTGTGCAATCATCATTGTCTTCTTAGCAGGGAATCTTAGCTTTCTTACTGCTTCCTGTTGAAGAGTGCTCGTTATAAACGGTGGATAAGGCATCCTCTTCCTTCTTTTGTGCTCTATCTTACTCAATATAAATTTTCTGTCTTTTAGTTCTTCAACTATCTTTAATGCTGTCTCCTGATCAGGAATTAAGAACTTACTTATTTCTCCATTTATACCTTTTAGTGGCGGTGTAAATGTGTGAAGTTTTGCCCAGAATGAAGGTTGTTTAGAACCTTCAAATTCTGCATTAATACTCCAGTATTCCTCAGGCTTGAATGCCTTTATCTCCCTATCTCTATCTACTATTAGCCTTACAGCAACAGATTGAACCCTTCCTGCACTCAGTCCAGTTCTGACCTTTCTCCATAAAAGTGGGCTCAGTTTGTAACCAACGAGCCTGTCAAGTATCCTTCTTGCCTGCTGAGCATCAACCTTTCTTAAATCTATCCTTCCAGGTTTCTTTATAGCCTCTTTCACAGCCCTCTCTGTTATTTCATTGAATATAATCCTGTATATTCTTCCATTTAAGGTCTTAGGGTCTCCAATCTCCGATGCTATATGCCATGCAATTGCCTCTCCTTCTCTATCAGGGTCAGGTGCAAGAAAGACCATATCAGCCTCTTTTGATGCCTTTTTAAGCTCTTTAATAATCTTCTCCTTCCCAGGAATAACTACATAAGTGGGCTTAAAATCATTATTTTCATCAACACCAATATCATTTTCAGGAAGGTCTTTTATATGTCCAATAGATGCCTTAATTGTAAAGTCCTTCCCAAGTATCTTGTGAAGTGTCTTTGCCTTTGCAGGAGATTCAACAATGACAAGATTGTTATGAACTTGTCCTCTAATTCTCATGTAAGATAAAACCTGTTTCCTGTAATCTGTCTTATTAAACCTTTCAGCTCTAATCTGAGAAGTATCTCAAGAACCTTAGAGGTTGGCAAACCACTTTCGCGTGATATATTGTCTATATGTTTTGGCTCACCTGTAAGGTAGTTACAGACCTTCTTTTCTTCATCCGTGATCTCTATTTTATCCTTCTGTCTCGACCTTATAAAACCTTTCAAAACAGGTGCAAGTTCACTTATGATGTCTTCAGCATACCGAGTTAGTATCGCTCCTTTTTTTAGTAGTTCGTTCGTTCCTGCTGAGGCTGGAGATGTAATATTGCCAGGAATTGCAAATACCTCTCTACCCTGCTCAAGGGCATATCCTGCTGTTATTAGGGAACCGCTGTCAGATGTGGCTTCTATAACGAGAACCCCAAAAGATAGCCCACTTATTATTCTATTCCTTCGGGGAAAGTTTTCTTTGTCAGGGGGTGTACCTGGCGGGAATTCACTCACAATATATCCAGATGTAACAATTTTATCCATCATACATTTATTCTCTGCAGGATAAGGTATATCTATCCCTGAACCAAGGACCGCTATTGTTCTCCCACCTGCTCTTAAAGCTCCTTTATGGGATATTGCATCAATACCCCTTGCCATTCCACTTACGATTGTGAAGCCCATTGAAGCCAGTTCTTCCGAAATATTTTCAGCAACTGATATACCATACGGTGTTGGCTTTCGAGAGCCAATAATAGCAATCGCATATCTGTCCTCCTTCTTAATTTCTCCTTTAACATAAAGAACAACAGGTGCATCTTCTATCTGCTTTAGCATCTCTGGATAAGAAGGACTATCGATATCTACTACTTTTATATCTCTTTCTTCTAAGACCTTTAGATGTTTGTCAACATTTTTCCAATTAGGAAATCCCTTTATATTCCTCGCCCTGTTTATCCCTATCCCTTCAACAGAAAGGAGATCTGACATTTCTGCTTTAAAGATCCTTTCAGGGGTCTTGAATATAGAGAGTAATTTCTTAGATAAAACAGGACCAATATCCTCCAATTCAGATAATGCAACCCAATATTTAAGATTGTTCATCTTTTCTATACTTTTGCAATTTCAGTCTTAACGCATTAATCTTTATAAAGCCCTCAGCATCTTTCTGATTATAAACATCATCCGCTTCGAATGTTGCAAGCCCTTGACTATAAAGCGAATTCGGGGACTTCCTGCCTACTACAGAACAATTTCCTTTATATAGTTTGAGCCTAACAGTACCCCTGACATCTCTCTGAATATCGTCTATTAAAGACTGCATTGCTTTTCTTTCCGGTGAAAACCAGTATCCGTAATATACGAGTTCAGAATATCTTGTTATAAGTGAGTCTCTTAAGTGCATAACTTCTCTATCAAGCGTTAAAGACTCCAATGCTCTATGAGCAATATGGAGGACTGTTCCACCTGGTGTTTCATAAACACCCCTTGATTTTATACCCACATATCTATTTTCAACCATATCTATCCTTCCTATACCATGTTTACCCGCAAGGTGATTCAAATTCCCAAGAAGAACCACAGGCGTAACGCTTTTATTATTTAACTTTAAAGGGTTTCCCTTATCATAATAAATCTCAATATAAAGAGGCTTATCAGGAGCTTTTTCAGGTGGGTTAATCATTGTATACATATCATCTGGGGGCTCCTGCCAGGGGTCTTCGAGAATCCCCCCTTCATAACTGATATGGAATAGATTTCTGTCAATGCTATAGGGCTTTTCTTTTGTTGCTGTCACAGGTATACCATATTTATTAGAGTATTCAATTAAAGACTGTCTTGAGTTAAATTGCCATTCTCTCCATGGTGCGATTACCTTTATAGAAGGCTTTAGTGCATAATAAGTAAGCTCAAACCTTACCTGGTCATTCCCTTTACCCGTTGCTCCATGAGCAACAGCTTCGGCACCTTCTTTTTTTGCTATTTCGATCTGCCTCTTCGCTATAATAGGTCTTGCTATCGATGTTCCAAGTAGATACGAACTTTCATAAACTGCATTTGCCCTTAGCATGGGAAATATATAATCCTTAACAAACTCCTCTTTTAAATCTTCTATGTAAACTTTTGATGCACCTGTCTTCAAGGCCTTCTTCTTTATTAGACTTATGTCTTCTCCCTGACCAAGGTCAGCATAAAACGCAATAATCTCAGCATTATATTTTTCTTTAAGCCATTTTATTGCAACAGAGGTGTCAAGACCTCCTGAGTATGCAAGCACTATCTTCTTAACCATGTCTCCTCCTGTTAACTATCTTTGCCAGAGGATAAATTTTTGTCAAGTGGTTAAATTAACACATGAAATTATGATATTTCTGTAAAAGAGTAAATAACTTGAGATTAAAAAATAAATATGTAAGAATAAAATACAAATTTTTAGAAAACAAGGTTCATTGTTCTTCATGCATTTCTTCAAGTATCACAGAAATGAATTATTCGCAGAAGATGTTTCTGTCAAGGCACTTGCAGAAAAATATAGCACACCTCTCTATATTTATAGCTATAACACGTTACTAAGGCACTTTCGGGCATATGATCAGGCATTTAATAATTATCAACACATAATATGTTTTGCAATTAAGGCAAATCCAAATATTTCAATCCTTAGACTTTTTGCAAAACAAGGAGGTGGTGCTGATGTTGTTTCAGGAGGAGAGCTTTATAAGGCATTAAAGGCAGGGATATCTCCTCGTAAGATAGTTTTTGCTGGTGTTGGAAAGACTGATGAAGAGATTCGATTTGCCCTAATAACAAATATATTGATGTTCAATGCGGAATCCGAGGACGAGCTCAGAGAGATAAACAGGGTTGCTTACCTTATGAAGAAAAAAGCACCTGTTGCACTAAGGATTAATCCTGATATAGATCCTGAGACACATCCATATATTGCAACAGGTCTCAAAAAACATAAATTCGGTATTCCGATAGAAGATGCTCTTGAACACTATAGGATAGCATCAAGGCTCGAAAACATTAAAGTAGTAGGAATACATAAACATATTGGCTCTCAGATAACAAAAATTGCCCCATTTGTAGATGCCCTTAAAAGTATACTTATTCTTATGGACAAACTTAGATCTGAAGGACTCAGAATAAAATATCTCGATATTGGTGGTGGTCTTGGTATTTCTTATAAAGATGAAGAACCCCCTATCCCGAAAGACTTAGCAAAGAATCTGCTTCCTTTACTCAGGGGGAGAGACCTTACACTTATATTAGAGCCGGGCAGATCTATTGCAGGTAATGCAGGGATACTTGTCACTAAGGTATTATATGTCAAGAAGGGCAAGGAAAAGGAATTTGTAATTGTTGATGCAGGGATGAACGACCTTATAAGACCGTCCCTTTATGGTGCATACCATCATATTCTTCCTGTTGTAAAAAAACAGAGAAACACAGCTATATATGATATTGTTGGTCCTATTTGTGAATCAGGAGATTACTTTGCTAAGGATAGAGAATTAAAAGAGGTAAAGCAGGGAGAGTTTCTTGCTGTAATGGGTGTTGGTGCTTACGGCTTTTCTATGAGCTCAAACTACAACTGTCGTCCAAAGGCTGCAGAGGTCATGGTTAAAAACAATGAGCATTTTCTTATAAAGGACAGGGAGACATATAAAGATCTAATCAGGGGAGAAAAAGTCCCCGCGTTTCTAAAATAGAAAATTTCAAATGAAGATAGCATTTATAAAGATGCATGGTTTAGGCAATGACTTTATTCTTATAGATTGCTGTGAAAGAAAACTAAAAATTGAAAATTCAAAATTTAAAATTTTAGCAAAAAATTTATGCAATAGACGATTCGGGATAGGTGCTGATCAGCTCCTTTTGCTTTATCCTTCTGAGATAGCTGATTATAAAATGAGGATATTTAATGTTGATGGTAGTGAGGTAGAGATGTGTGGTAATGGAATACGCTGTCTGGCAAAGTATATATGGGATAAAAATCTCTCAAATAAAAATATCCTCAGTATAGAGACACTTGCAGGAATTATCAAGCCTGAGAGGGCTGACGATATGATTAGAGTAGATATGGGTGAACCTGTCTTTGAAGCCGAAAAGATACCAATAAAAATACTTCAAAATCCAAAATTCAAGGTTCAAAGTTATAAAGAGCAGGAAGTGATTATAGATTACCCTCTAAAAATAGAAGATAATGTGTTTTATGTTACCTGTCTTTCAATGGGGAATCCTCATGCTGTTATAATTCTTGAGGACCTCTCTGAATTTCCGGTATCCTTTTACGGACCTCTGATAGAGAATAACCACTTATTCCCAAAAAGGACGAATGTTGAGTTTGTCGAGGTGATTAATACTCATGAGGTAAAGGTGAGGGTATGGGAGAGGGGTTCTGGTGAGACCCTTGCATGCGGGACAGGTGCATCTGCTGTTGGAGTGGCAACAACCATCAAAGGTGTTACTGGCAGAGTTTTAACTGTCCACCTCGCTGGAGGAGACCTGATGATAGAATGGGCAGAAGATAACCATGTTTATATGACTGGTCCTGCTACAAAAGTATTTGAGGGGATAATTGAGATAAAATATTAACTGTAAGATATTTTTTGGAAGGGAGGAAAAAATGTTTAAAGGTTCAATAGTGGCAATTATAACACCTTTTAAAAAGGGAAGGGTCGATGAAAAGGCTTTTGGAGATCTCATAGAATGGCATATATCACAGGGAACTCACGGGATAGTTCCATGTGGCACAACAGGTGAATCAGCAACACTTGATTATAAAGAGCATTACAGAGTAATCGAATTTACAATAAAGGCAGTGAACAAAAGGATACCTGTTATTGCGGGAACAGGTGCAAATGCTACTGATGAGACTATTATGATTACAAAGCAGGCTAAGAAATATGGTGCTGATGCTGCTCTCCTTGTAACTCCTTATTATAATAAGCCTACTCAGGAGGGACTCTACAGGCATTTTAAGACAGTTGCTGAGGCGGTTGATATACCTATTGTTTTATATAATGTCCCTGGACGGACTGCTGTTAATCTTCTACCAACCACAGTTGCACGTCTTTCAGAGATTGAAAACATTGTAGCAATCAAAGAGGCTTCTGGCGATTTAAAACAGGTGAGCGAAATTATTAGACTCTGTGGAGAAAGGATAACTGTTTTATCAGGTGATGACTTCACAACATTACCGCTTCTTGCCCTTGGAGGCAAGGGGGTAATATCTGTCTCAGCAAATGTAGCTCCAAAAGATGTATCAACAATGTGTTCTTCCTGGTTGAAAGGAAAGTATGAGAAGGCAAGGGCATTACATTATAGACTTGAGCCTTTAAATGAAGCTATGTTTATAGAGACAAATCCTATTCCTGTTAAGACAGCCCTTGCAATGATGGGTAAGATAGAGGAGGAGTTTAGACTACCGCTCTGTGAAATGTCTTCTGCAAATAAAGAAAAATTGAGAAAAGTTCTTGATGATTTAAAGCTTATTTAGCAAAGATAATTTTTAATTCTATTAATATTTAGGTTTTTAATAGCAGCCTGTTCTATAGCATACGCATTTACCATTTCAAGATATGGGAATATTCCAAAAACAGGAACTGAGCTTAACTGAGTTATTATTTTAAGATTGGTCTTTTCAGCAAGCGAACCTTCGGGGGGATGGCTATAGTTAATAATAATTCCCGCAACACTGAGACCCTCTTTTATCGCATAATTGACTGTTAGCATTGTGTGATTGATTGTTCCGATACCTGGTCTTGCGACGATTATGAGTGGCAATGCAAAGTCTCTTGCAAGATCAAGGACATAGTAATCTTTTGCAATAGGCACAAGCAGCCCGCCGATTCCTTCAACGATTACTACATCATATTTTTTAAAAAGTTCTGTATATGCCTTCTGTATCTTTCTAAAGTCAACGGTAATCCTTTCTATTTCAGATGCAGTAAACGGTGCAAGAGGATTTTTAAAACGAATTGGTGCAATCAAATCTATAGGTTCACTCATACCTGCCATTTCCCTCAAAAAGATTCCATCAGATGGTCTTAATACTTCTTTTTCTTCAACTTTTAACTTTGAACTTTTAACCTTCGACCTTGATTCAAGGCATCCGGTCTCTATCGGCTTCATCCCACATGGTCTGAGTCCCAAAGACTCAGCAACCTTAATTAATGAAGCCGTTATGATCGTTTTGCCAACACCTGTATCGGTCCCTGTTACGAAAAAGCCCTTAGCCATATTCATTCAGCACTTCTATTAATCTCCCAATGTCCTCATTAGTATGAGATGCAGTTACAGTTATTCTTATCCTCGGCTCTTTCACAGTTGGTGGTCTTATAGCTGGTGCATAGATTCCTTTATTATATAGATGTTCAGACAACTTCAGGGTATTTTCTAAGGTTCCTGTACTTATTGGAATTATAGGTGTTTCACTTCCCATGACATTATAATCGGAATCCTTCAGAAGCTGAACAAGTTTTTCCCTATTCATCCAGAGTTTTTTTATTAACCCCTTATCCTTTTCTATTAATTCTATACCAGCTAAAGCAGCAGCCACATTGCATGCTGGAAGAGTAGTTGAGAATATAAAGCTTCGAGACGTATTTATTAGCCAGTCGATAATATCTTTATCTCCAGAAGCGAATGCGCCAAAAGAACCTATAGCTTTTGATAGAGTTCCCATCTGTACTATCCATGGATAGGGATTAATGTCAAAATGTGAGAGTGCACCCCTTCCATTACCAAGGACACCCGTGCCATGAGCATCATCCAAATATAAAACTGCACTATGGATTTTACAGAGTTCAACTATCTCCTTAAGTGGGGCTATATCTCCTTCCATGCTGAAGACAGTATCTGTGACAATAACTTTTCTCTTTGAACCACTTTTCCTTAAAAGTTCTTCAAGGTGGAGTATATCTTTATGACGATAGATGAGTATATTTGCCTTACTCAATCTGCATCCATCAATAATACTTGCGTGGTTAAATTCATCACTTAACAGAACTGTATTTTCATCTGCAATTGAAGGTATAATCCCTATATTTGCTAAGTATCCTGAGTTGAAAAGAAGGGCTGATTCAGTTTTTTTTAATTGTGCTATCTTACTCTCAAGTTCTCTATGTAAAATACTACCGCCACCTAAAAGTCTTGAAGCTGAAGAGCCATAACCATATTCTTCTATTGCCTTTTTTACTATCTCGATTAAATAAGGGTGTGCTGAAAGACCAAGGTAGTCATTAGATGAGAAGTTTATAAACTCATTCTCTCCGAATCTTATCCTTGGTCCCTGTGCAGACGACCTGTCCTTTATCTCTCTGAAAAGTCTATTTTTCTTTAAAAAATCGAGATTTTTAAGGAACATTAAAGTATTGTAACACAATAATAATCTATCCTTGTTTCTGAAGGAAAGGGTTGCTTAAATTAAGGGATGATTGAGATATGAATCTAAAACTTTGAAAAAATCTATTTTTATAAGTATAAAGGGCTTGACAATCTTTTTTACTCTGTGATATGCTTCCGATGTTCCTAATCTCCTTATAGATAAAGGGGGTAACTTATGTTAGAAATTAACAAATGGTTTTTTGTTCTAGTCTTAAATTTTATCGCACTTCTTTTTATTCTTAATGCCATTCTTTTCAAGCCTCTCCTTAAAATATTTAAAGAAAGAGAAGACAATGTTAAGGGCTCTCTTGATGCTGCAAAAGAATTGGCAAATAGAAGAGAAGAAAGTATAGCACTTCTAAACAAAGAACTTACTGAAGCAAGAAATAAGGCAAAAGAAATTTTTGAGTTTCTCAAAGCAGAAGGTCTGCAGGCACAGAAAGAGGTTCTTTCAAAGGCTGAGGCAGAGGCATCCCAGATACTTGAGAAGGCTAAAGCAGATCTGAAGGCAGAGGCTGAGAAAGCAAGAAAAAACTTAAGAGCAGAGGTTGATAAATTCTCTGATGAAATTGTAAGAAAGCTGGTGGGTGTATGATGAAGATTCAAGGTTTAAAATCGAAAGGTTTCATTAAAATTTTATTAGTCTTTTTGTTATGCATTATGAATCTTTTTTTCACAATCGCTGTTTTTGCATCTGAAGAAGGGGCAGAGGGACATGCCTCTCTTTTTAAAGATTATCTATGGAAGATCATCAATTTCGCAATACTGGCATTCATCCTTTTTAAATTCGGAAGAAAACCTTTACAGTCATTTCTGAAGCAAAGGGCTGAACTGATAGAGAAGACCCTTAAAGAGGCTCAGCAGGCAAAGGAAGCAGCACAGAAGTCATTGCAGGAGGTCGAGGAAAGGTTGAAGACAAAAGATAAAGAGTTAGAGAATATAATCTCTTCATCAAAGCGTTCTGGTGAAGAAATACGTGATAGCCTGATTCAACAGGGCGACAAACTCAGAGAAAAGATATTAGAACAGGCGCGTGTAAACATAGAATATGAATTAAAGAGTGCGAAGGAGGCTATTAAGGCAGAGGCGGTCGAGATTGCAATGGAACTCGCTGAGAAGAAACTTAAGGAAAAACTGACAAAGGAAGAACAGAAAAGACTCCTCGAGGAGTCCCTTGCTAAGATAGGGGGGAGAGGTTGAAAGGTTTAAAAGAGGCAAAAAAATATGCAAAGGCATTTCTTGATACTGTAGGAATCGAAAATGCACCACAGGCTCTTGCAGAGGTAAATATTATTAATGACCTTATGGTCAAGAGTAAAGAATTCAAAAATTTACTCGTGAGTCCACAGTTTACTTTAGAGGAAAAAGAAAAGATAATAAAACTGCTTGCTACAAAAATTAAACTATCTGACAAGGTATTAAAGTTTATCATGCATTTATCTGATATTGGGCTTATTATTTATCTTTCAGATATAATAAGAATAGCTACAAACCTTTTCCTTGAAAAGAAGAAGAGGGCAAAGGCACTGGTCTTAACACCTATCGAGATTGGAAAGGATTATGAAGAGAAACTTATCACATCTTTGAAAAAACTGACAGACAGAGACGTAGACATTGAATATAAAGTAGACCCTTCCCTCCTCGGTGGTGTTCAGATAAAGGTAGGAAGTACCATATATGATACGAGTATTAAAGGCCAGTTAAGGCTTTTAAAAAATGAGCTCATAAAGGGGTGAAATTATGGGTATTGAAATTAAGACAGAAGAAATAAGTGAACTTTTAAGGAAACAGATAACAGATTTTGAGAAGAAGGTTGATGTAAGTGAGGTAGGTGTTGTCACATATGTTGGTGATGGTGTTGCAAAGATATATGGTCTTGACAATGCTATGGCTTCTGAACTCCTCGACCTCCCGAACAATGTTGTAGGAATGGTCCTGAACCTTGAAGAAGACGCAGTAGGTGCCGTTCTATTTGGTGAGGACAAACTCATCAAAGAGGGCGACATCGTAAAGCGCACAGGGAAGATTATGTCTTGTCCTGTTGGAGAGGCATTGATAGGTAGGGTTGTTGATGCAGTTGGTCGTCCAATAGATGGAAAAGGTCCTATAGATGCAAAAGAGTACAGAGCTGTTGATGTTGTTGCGCCTGGAATCATCAGGAGACAGCCTGTTAAAGAACCTCTTCAGACAGGTATTAAGGCGATAGACTCTATGATCCCTATTGGAAGAGGACAGAGGGAGTTAATCATTGGCGATAGACAGACAGGGAAATCAGCACTTTTGATTGATACAATTATAAATCAAAAGGGTGAAAATGTAATATGCATTTATTGCATAATCGGACAGAGAAGACCTGTCGTAGTTAGGACAACGAATATTCTCGAACAGTATGGAGCTATGGACCACACGATTATTGTTGCTGCTAC
>JACAEY010000154.1 GCA_013388605.1 Nitrospirota bacterium
CACCTCCGCATCGTTATGAAAAACTGGGCGTTTTCAGTACCTGTTCACCAATCCGACCTAATCCCATTGGTATGTCTGTGTTAGAAGTCTTAGGTATTGAAGAAAATATTATTCATGTAAAAGGATTGGATATGGTGGATAGCACACCGATCTTAGACATCAAACCCCTGACAGGATTAAAAAGGGATAGAGCTTAGTGAATGCTTTTAATTTTTGCTTCGATACAGAGAAATCCTGCTGTTTTATTATAGCCTTCAACTGGCTTTTCAATTCTTCCCGGCTCATCAGGTCTCTGTAGAAGTGTACTTCTGATTCTCATGATTTTCATACCTATGTCTTCTGAAAATTTCTGTAAGTCTGCAAGGCTATAAAATGTCGCTTCTCCATAAAATGGATGTCCTTGCCTCTTCTTTTCCTCATAAAAAATTCCCCACGGTGAATCCTTCGGAACTAATCCTATGATCATACTTCCATCTTTTTTTAATACCCGTTTCGCCTCTTTCAATACATCAAGAGGTCTCTTTACAAAACACAGTGTTACTATTATGAGAATGCATCCAAATGTGTTATCTCTGAAGGGCAGGTATTCCCCGTATGCCTGAACTGTCTTTATACCTCTTGTTTCTGCCGTCTTAAGGACATTAAAAGAAGGGTCTACCCCGATAACATCAGGAAAGTGCATGGCAAATCTACCTGTGCCCACCCCGATCTCAAGAATCAGTTTGGAAGCTCGCTCTACCAGCGGTTTCAGGCAGAAAAGCTCACTCTCATAAAGCGGTCTTCCATCCTCTGAGTCGTACCATGAATCGTATTTTTCTGTTAAGGTGTCAAAGACATTTGTCATTAATAATTCTCAAATTCCACCGGTTATCTTATATTCCTACAAATAAAGCAAATTTATATACCGCCATTCCGGACAAATATGAAAGAAAGAGCATGAAGGTAAAGGAAGATAAAAACCAGCGCCAACCTCCCATCTCCTGTCTCATGACCACAAGTGTGGCTGCACAAGGCACAAAAAGCATGAGAACTACGAGGAAGGAGAGTGCCGACGCATGGCTCATCACACTTGGCAGGATTTCCCTTAAACCCTCCTCTCCGACACCATAGAGTACTCCCAGAGCTGCTATCGAGTTCTCCTTCGCCGTAACACTCGCCAGTAAAGCTACAATCATCTTCCAGTCAAGCCCCAGAGGGTGGCCTATAGGCTCAATGGAGCGACCTATCAAACCGAGAAAACTACTCTCGATATCACCTCCTGGTAAATAAGAAAGAAGCCAGAGAAGAACGGAAAAGACGATTATTATTGTGCCAGCTTTCTTCAGGAAAGCTACTATCCTCTTCCAGGTCACTATTCCTATAGTTCTCAGGTTCGGTTTGTGATAAACGGGGAGCTCCATTATAAATGGCATACGCTGCTTTTTAAAAATCAATCTGCTCGCTATTGCACCCGAAAATCCAAGTATCAATATATTTCCGGCAACAAGAGCCCATGAGATTATAAGTGCTTTTTTACCAAATATCGCAGCGGCAACGAGTGTAACAACAGCGAGCTTTGCTGTACAAGGAACAAAGGGAGTTAGTAGTATCGTGAAAAGCCTTGTCCTTCCCGATTCGACTATTCTCGCACCCATAATGGCCGGAACATTGCAACCGAATCCAAGACAGAAGGGCAAAAAACTTTTCCCGTGAAGACCTATCAAATGCATAAACCTGTCCATGACGAAAGCAGCCCTTGCCATATATCCCACGTCTTCGAGAAATGCCATAGCTGCAAAAAAAAAGAGAAGTACGGGAAGAAATGTCAGGACTGTTCCCACTCCTCCGATCAATCCATCCACTATAATGCCCCTGAGCCACGGCACTGGTCCAAGAAAAGCTTCTATCCATGCTGCAAAAGCGTTCATAAGCGATTCAAGCGATTGCTGTAATGGCAAACCCAGGCCGTATGTGAGTAAGAAAACCAGAGCGAGCACACTAAGAAGAATCGGAATGCCTATTACGGGCCGTGTGAGAACATGATCCAGCCGATCAGTGAAAAGGATCTGTCCCCTCTTAAACTCGGAGATGGCTGAGCGTACAGCGCCCTCAACCCAGTCATATCTGCCTCTGACCACAGCAAGCAGAGAATCCTCATGCTGCAGCAGGAGAGCCTGAACCTTACTCCAGGAATCAGGGGATACTATATGTTTCATCTTCTCTGTGATGTCAGGATCCCCCTCCATTATTTTTGTAATAGTCCATCTGGTCAAGTAAGGGGGAGAAATATATATCTCGAGAATATTGGCCAGCTCCAAGAAAATGTCTTTATGGTCTTCAGAAATGTCGGCTATTGATGGCATGTACTCCTTTTTCCCATCGGAAAGAGAAATGATAGCAGAAACTAATTCCTTGATACCCTGGTTTTTCGAAGCAACCATTGGAATTACAGGGATTCCCAGATATTTCTCGAGCAGACTGACATCAATGCGGATTCCCTGCTGCTCTGCTACATCCATCATATTCAGGGCGACAATGATTGGAGCCTTCAAGAGGAGGAACTCTGCGAGGAGGTAAAGACTTCTTTCGACAGCAGATGCATTCGCTATAAGGACAATCGCATCAGGCCGTTCGTTTATGATAAAGTCTCTGGCTATTTTTTCTTCTTCAGAGTAAGCTGTTAAGCTGTAGCTACCGGGAAGATCAACGATTTTTATTCTTGTCGTGCCTGAAACATAATAACCTTCTTTTTTTTCGACAGTCTTGCCCGGCCAATTTCCAACGTGCTGAGATAAGCCAGTTAAAATATTGAAAACCGTTGATTTGCCAACATTTGGCTGTCCGGCGAGTACAACCAGAAGCTCTTTTTCCGCCATTACACCGGTTCTGCTTTCCCTCTTCCGGCAGTCAGACGCCGGATGACTATTTTGTTGGCCTGCCCCCTTCCGATGGCAATCCTTGTCCCGTTTGTAGTAACTATCAAAGGACCGCCTATGTTCCTTAGCACTTTAACTCTCATACCCGAAGTTATTCCCATTGAGGCGAGCCTGCCAATAAGTCCAAGTCCGCCCGAAACCGAATGAATTATCCCCTCTTCACCTTCTTTAAGCAAGATCAATGAAATTATATCCTTACCCATTCGAACTCTCTCCTCCTAAAACATTTTTTTTCATCCGACAGTGCCTGCAATGTCCTCGAATCTCAAGAATGTGGCTCTTCCCCTCGAAATCCATCTCCCGGCATATCTCCTCCTGGAGTTTTTCGAGGCTTTCTGAATAAAACTCTATGATTTCCCCGCAATCAGTACACACCATATGATCGTGGTGACTGCCGAGGGTATGTTCGTAAATTGTTCCGTGTTCTGTTTTGCTAACTTTTCCCACAAGGCCACATTCGCATAGCAGGTTCAGGGTTCTATATACAGATGCTCTGGATGCTTTCATGCCTTTTTTCCTCATCTCCATATAGAGAGATTCCGGATCAAAATGACCCTTGCATGAAAAGGCTTTTTGAAGGATAGCGTTTCTTTGTTTCGTTAGCCGCCATCCCCTGTCTTCAAGAAACTTTCTGAAAATATTCTGTTGCATTGAAATTGAGTCTCAATCTATTTTATTATTAACCATATTTTTTGTCAAATGTTATCCATGATCGAGGCAGATATAGCGGGGGATGGAACCAATATATCAGGATTATGCAAGAAAAACCTTCTATATCTTCTAATTCCCCTAAAGGAATTATCCCTTTTAAAACAACATCTTTTGGGGATAAATATACACAAAAAAATGATCCCCTGTAGAGTAACTTGCTTATTTTAAAAAACTTTTAGACATTCCGTGACTCATTCATTACAAATTAGACAATTCCATGATCCTTTAAAATATCTCTTATCGCATCCAAAACAATTCTATTATTCTCAGGTGTTGATGTTGCAAATCTAAGGAACCTGTTTTCAAGCCTTTCATGATGAAGTGGTCTGATGTGAATATTCCTTTCACTTAATTTCCTTGCGAATTTATCAGCACTTATGGGCACTTTGCCGAGGAAGAAGTATGTATTTGTTGGATATGTCTTAATCCCCAGGCCCTGTAATGATTCCGCAAAATCCCTTGCCAGTCCTTTCAGAGTTATATTCCTTTCTTTAATCTTCTCTATATGCTCAAGAGATGCAATGGCAGCAGCCTCTGCGGTCCTCGCAAGCGGATAGGCGTCGTTATGATTGTTTAGATAATCTATTAACTCCTTGTTTGAAATGGCATATCCTACCCTGAAGCCAGCAAGGCTGAAGGCCTTTGAGAATGTCCTTGTTACAATTACATTTTTGTAGTTAAAAATCAAATCTGTTGCTGGCTTTCCTCCAAACTCAATGAATGCTTCATCGATCAAGAACACAGTTTGGTAATGCCTTTCGATCAGTGAAATGTTATCCTTAATATTGAAGATAGTGCCGTTGGGATTGTTCGGATTTACAACCACTGCAAGGGTTGTATCATTCGGTATCTCAAGCTTCCCGACATCAAAAAGGAAGCCTTCCTTCTCGTCTAAAAATGTGTGGGTCTTTTTCTCTGCAATTTCCTCAAAGAGGTAATAGGAAGGAGAGATTAGATGAACCCTCTGGCCATAAAGTGAAAACAATTGGCGCAAGATAAGTTCGGAGCCTGCATTTATGTGTATACTCTCCACAGGGACATTAACATACTCTGATATCCTTTCCTTCATTCTCCAAGAATATGGTTCAGTATAATAGTTGCTCAGATATGTTTCTGTCTTTGCCGCCTCTATTGCCTCATCTATTGGGGGAAGAGGGTTTTCGCAGAGAGCCAGATTTATGCCCTCAATCGGAAACCCACCTTTTTCAAGCCTGCTTTTTTCCATTATCGATACTTCAGGTAATCGATGTGTTCTTACAGGTCTTTATTTAGGGAGCGTGAAACCAAAGATATTACCTTTACCATTTGCGCTCTTTACCCAGATTTGTCCGCCGTGTGCCTCAACTATTTTTTTAGCAATAAAAAGTCCGAGTCCTGAACCTTTCTGTTCCCTCACCCCACGATAGAATGGCTCAAAGATATACTGACACTGATCGCGAGGTATACTGACTGCAGTATCTATAATTTCGACAAGGAAGTCTTTATTTCGATCCATAAGTCTAACGGTCACTGTCCCACCAGATTTTGTAAATTTTATTGCATTATCTAATAGATTTATTATGACCCTTTGAATCATTGCTCCATCAACCACAATTTTCGGTATTTCATGATCAGGACTTTCGTTAATTAGTCGAATATTCTTCTCTTTTGCTATTACTTCCATATTTTCTATCTGTTGACTTATTGCCTTGATTATATTGAAAGAAGTTGGGGTTAATTTCATCTCTTTTGCTTCGATTCTTGCAAAATCAAGGAAATTTGTTATCAATTGTTCAACCGTTTTAAGTTCTCCGATGACTAACTCCAGATAGTCTTTCTGCTTTTGTTGATCTGCTTTGCCTGCCATAATTCTCAATAAAAAACCTAAAGATGCCGTAATCGGGTTTTTCATATCATGGACAAGAGCGGAAAGTATATATTGCCGTTCTCTCTCTAATCTTTTAACTATCGTAACATCTCTAAAAAGTTCCACACCACCGAAGAACTTACCTTTATGATCAAAAATAGGAGCTGCTGTTATCAGAAGAATAATTTCATCGCCATCTTTATTTTTTATTGTACTTTCTATTACTTCTATTGGTTTATGCAAATCAAATAAATGCGAGAATAGCGGACAGGCATTCTTATCGGATGTTCCATGGAAAATTTCAAGGTGTGACTTACCTATAATATCTTCTTTTTTATATCCAGTTATTTCTTCAGCAGAATCATTAAAATTAACAATTACTCCGTCTCCATCTATCACGGTAAAACCGATTGGAAGGTTTTTTACAATGGTTTCACAAACTTGCTGGTAACGCATTTTGGCATTTTCCATTATTTATAAAATATCACACAATTTATCTTATGTAAACTCTACACCTTAATTAACAGGGTCAAACCCATATAAACAATTATGCGAGGCTGCCTTGTTACCAACTCTTCTTCGTCTAAGGCATTTTGAATTAATTCCCTTACTGATATGAACAGATTAAATTCCCTTTTTTCTACATAATCCTTTGACAATCTAGTTGAGAAGAGTGCATCATAACCAGCAATTTTGTAAGAAAAGACCGGGGGTTCTTCAAGACTAAGATTATACCTCTACTTTCAGCATCTTTTAAAGGTATGATCGAGGCTGATATAGCTGGAGATAGTTTATATATGAGTAAAATTTCATTAATTCCCATTTGTGAACTATTTTTCATTTTATTACCCTTCCGACTCCTACGTTTATAAAATTCTTCTGATATTCCTGCATAAGTATTTCTCTTGCTATATCCCCCGTGCAATGGCAGGGTCCTACATTACGCACGCCTGCTTTCTTCAAAGCAGAAGCAATTATTTTCAATTCATTTTTGTTCTTTCCCCCCAGGTGAAAGCCACCCACCAATAAGAATATATCTTCTTTGAAAAGACCTTTAACCTTATTGACTACATTGACAATACCAGGATGTGCACATCCAGTTATTACAATCAGTCCACTTTCATCTTGAACAATCAATGATTGTTCTTTTATATCTGATCCGAGTTCACCGGTAGAATATATCCCTTTACATATCTTCATAGGCAGCTGAACTTCGATCAGTTTTATCCCATGACCTTTAACCTCCTTTTTGAAACTATCAGGAAAAGATTTGGGGATATAAACGATGACCTTGGGATTCCTTTCAATAATA